>NZ_JAGGRF010000048.1:0-17482 GCF_018612935.1 Carnobacterium sp. ISL-102
TACATTTTGAGTGTACCACGAATGGCTTTTTTATTTGTCTAGCTTAATTTTACAATCGGCGGGATAAAAAATTTTTGGAGGATCCTATTATGAAACCAACGAATAATCGAAAAAACGAACATGTTTCATTAGCAGAAAAGTTTGCTAAAGAGACCAGAAAGTCTGATTTTGATTCTTTCCGTTTTGTTCATCATTCTTTTCCAGAAATGAGCGTAGCTGATGCAGCTATTTCCACTTCATTTGCTACATTAGATATGGACTCCCCTTTCTACATTAATGCCATTACTGGTGGAAGCTCTTGGACAAAAAAAGTGAATGAAAAACTAGCTTTGATTGCTCGTGAAACGGGTATTGCTATGGCCACCGGTTCAATTAGTGCTGCTCTTAAAGATCCTTCTGTTAAAGACAGTTTTACGATCATTAGAGAAACTAATCCTAATGGTAAACTTTTCGCCAATCTTGGTGCCGGTCAAACTTTGGAGAATGCTAAAAAAGCTGTTGATCTGATTCAAGCAGATGCATTACAGATTCACATCAACTCGCCTCAAGAAATCATTATGCCAGAAGGCGACCGTGACTTTTCCAACTGGTTAACGGATCTAGAAAAAATCGTTCAACAAGTATCTGTGCCGGTTATTGTTAAAGAAGTGGGTTTTGGTATGAGCCGTGAAACGATCCAGCAATTATCTTCAATCGGGGTACAGACCATTGATATTAGTGGCCAAGGTGGAACAAACTTTGCCCAAATCGAAAACTACCGCCGTGTTAGTGACAAATTTGACTATCTAGAAGATTGGGGACAATCAACCGTTATTTCTTTAATAGAAGCACAGCCTTTTATTGATAAAATCGAAATACTCGCTTCAGGTGGTATACGCGACCCTTTAGATATTGTTAAGTCTTTAGCTCTAGGAGCACGAGCAGTAGGGATCTCAGGACTCTTCTTGCATATGGCTCTAAGAGATGGTGTAGAAGCTACGATTCTAGAAGTAAACGCTTGGAAAAAGCAAATTGCATCGATCATGACGCTACTTGGGAAAAAATCGATCAATGACTTAAATCAAACAGATGTGATTTTGTTAGGAGAAGTAAAAGATTGGTGTGAAGTCCGCAATATTGATGCATCGCTTTTTGCTAATCGTTCTTCACAGAATCGCTGATCCTGCTTATCTACAGCATGCCAAAAAGAAGGTTAGAAATTCGCAAATGAATTTCTAACCTTCTTTTTTGTCTATTTTGTTGATTTTTAAGCTACTCTTTACTTTTTAGTATGATCCATTTGTGTGTGTCTTCAAAACCTAAGTGTTGATACAATCGTCCAATATCTGTATCGGAATAGAATAAACAAGCCGTTTTATTCTTCGTGGTACAATAATTCACCAAAGCGGCTACTATAGCTGTTGCATAGCCCTTCTCACGATAACTTTCAATCGTACCAACAGTCATTATCATCGCTGAAAGTTTTGTTTCAACTGCAATTCTTCCTGTTGAAATAATTTTACCGGTTTCATCTTTGATGACTTGGATCGTATTCAAATCACGTTCCAAGTCATCTGTGATTTCTTCCATTGTTTGTTGCTTCTTCATGCCGATTTCTTTTAAACAATCAAGGTATGCTGCAATATCCTCTTTTTTTAAAGGCGCAACCTGTTGAATTAACGGAGCGTCTAACTTTAGTTCGTTACACTCAGATAAGTAGGTCTCTTCTTTTTCATATTGCTCAAATTCTTCTTCATATTGAGTAATGACTTCCTCACTTCCGGATATGTACAAAGGCGTTAGACTCTGGATCAAAGGTAAAAATGTATCGAACCCTTCAAATACCTTGCCATGAATAGGCATGACATTATCCTTATAGCGAACCAATACACCGTTGATTTTATCCTTGCTATCTACATAAACCCAAACATCTAAATCAAAATGCTCGAACCCGTAAGTTTCAATGTCGCCAATCGCAAATAAATTCACACTCGGTTCTTGATATAAAAAATTCAGCAATTCTTCCTGTTGGTTTTCATCACATTTATAAATCATTTTAGTTCGTCCTCTCAAGTAACAACCTTTATCTTTTTTAGCAGTTGTTTAACAAATAGTGTTGGTATTCCACCACTATAAATTATAGACCTTTCTTAGTATACTATTTCCGAAAAGTAATTGTCGCTTTTTAAACTTCATTTAAATAGCAACTTTTTTTAAGTTCAAACAAGATAGACCATTAATGTGATAGCTGTAATTCCAAATACCATAGACAGTAACAGGTTTTTTGTTTTATAGGCTACAAAGAACACAAGAATAGACGGCAAAAGCTTTATATTAATGATTGGATTTATATTGAATTGGTTTTTCCAAAAGAAAATATCCGAAAAAATCAAAGCTGAAAATATAGATACTGGGATAAATGACATCCATTTTGAAACTTTATCTGGAATCGATCGGTTACTTAGAACAAGTATTGGCAACACTCGAGGTAGATAGGTGACAAACGCCATACCCAAAATCAACTGCAATTGTTGACTAGTCATATTTGATACCCTCATCTCTTGTGTTCATTTTTCTGTTCATCAAGTATCCATCAGCAAAATATCCGATAAAAGAAGCTAGAATCGCGGCAATAACCAAGGCAATCGTATGCTGCAACAGAATCATGAATAATACCGCTAATACACCGGCCGTTAACCCTACAAAAATATACAGCTTAGATACAAATTGACTGACCAATAAACTGATAAACATAGCAATCAAAACATAATTTATAATGGTAGTATCAATTTCCCAAGCACTGCCAAGCATTCCGCCAACGACCGTGCTTAGTGACCAAGTCAAATAAGCTGAAATATTGGTTGCCAACGCCTTGTTAGCAGTCCATTCTTGATTTTTAAATTGATTGTAATTTATAGCAAACGATTCATCCGCAAGGGTATGACTAAAAATTAGGGTGAAAGGTAAAGACGGCTTTTTAATAAACCCCGACATACTGGAACTCATCAATAAATGACGCAGATTTAAAAAGAACGTCATTGTTATAATTGCTGAAATAGAAGCACCCATACTTACCATCGAAGCAGCCATAAATTGAGCAGCTCCTCCAAATACAAGCAGACTCATCAGTAAAATAGTTGGAGCATTAAATCCAGCATCATATAAAACCATGCCACCGGCTAAACCGAGAGGTACATAACTAATGATGACCGGATAGATTACTTTTAACCCATCCAACCAATCTTGTTTTTTCATTCTTCTCCCTCCTAAACAGACACGTAACAGCTATTACATCAAAACACTAATTTTTTTCATTTTAATTTTGATTGTATCTCACTCTAACTTTTGATAATGTAAACTTATTGAACGAGTAATGAAAGGAGTTGAAGTGTATGTTAAAAAGAATTATTTTCAGTTCTTTTTTTATCAGTATTCTTTATTTTTTGGTGTATTTTTTTGTTCCAGCACTTAAAACAGCTGTTTATAGTGGCGGATTTTGGGCCATCTTACACGCTCTACTAGGAATTATTTTGATTATCAATATTTTTGGGATCATCCTTTTCACGCTTCACTACTTATTTTCGGATCCGGATAAAACATAACATAAAAAGAGTGTTGAGAAAATCTCAACATTCTTTTTATGCATTTTTTGATCAATCAATGATCACTTCATGAATAAGAGGAATCGGTGCAGCAGAATCTGCTATTGTGATACCTTCCCAGATTTTTTGTTCAACTTCTGGTATTTCTTCTTTGTTTGTATGGATCGTTAATAATGCTTCACCTTTTTTAACAGCATCGCCAACTTTTTTATGTAAGACGATCCCCACTGCTAAATCAATTTCACTTTCTTTTGTAGCTCTTCCAGCTCCTAGCATCATAGCAGCAATTCCTAATTCATCCGCGATGATTTCAGAAACATATCCAGCTCTATTTGCTAAAATATCTACTTGATACTCTGCCTTTGGCAATAATTCCGGATTATCTATAACACTTATATTTCCACCTTGAGAAGCAACAAAGATTTTGAATTTCTCTAAAGCTTTCCCATTTTCAATTGACTCTTCTAATAATGATCTTGCTTCGTCTAAATCTTTTCCTATACCAGCTAAATGAACCATTTGACTACCCAATGTTAAACATAGATCTAATAAATCAGCCGGACCTTTACCGTTTAGAGTATCGATTGCTTCTTTAACTTCTAAAGCATTTCCTATTGCAAAACCTAAAGGTTGGCTCATATCAGAAATAACGGCCATTGTATTGCGTCCGACACTATTGCCAATCTGTACCATAGCATGAGCTAATAACCTAGCATCTTCTGTTGTTTTCATGAAAGCTCCTGCCCCAGTTTTCACATCTAAAACAATTGCATCTGCACCTGCCGCAATTTTTTTACTCATGATCGAACTTGCAATTAACGGAATCGATTCAACAGTACTTGTCACATCTCTTAAAGCGTACAATTTTTTATCTGCCGGTGTTAAATTGCCCGATTGACCGACAACTGCTACTTTATTTTTATTTACTAATTCAATAAATTTTTCTTGTGTCAATTCTACATGGAACCCTGGAATCGATTCTAGCTTATCAATTGTTCCACCTGTATGACCCAGACCACGTCCGCTCATCTTAGCTATTGGAACACCCAAACTAGCAACTAAAGGAGCTAGAACAAGCGTTGTCGTATCGCCTACCCCACCCGTTGAATGTTTGTCTACCTTGATTCCTTTGATTGCTGATAAATCGATTTCTTCTCCAGAATGGACAATACTCATGGTTAAATCGCTTTTTTCACGATCATCCATGTCTTTAAAATAAATTGCCATCAACATTGCACTCATTTGGTAATCTGGGATCTTACCTGCTGTGTATTCTTCGATCACCGTATTTATTTCTTCAGTTGTTAATGCTTTTCCATGTTGTTTTTTTGTAATTAAGTCAACCATTCTCATTTATCGTATGCCCCTTTATTTAAATTGAATTTTTTATCACAATTACTAGAATTCTTTTTTCGATAGTTTCTTATTTGTAGAGTATCCATAATGGATGACCACTCTTTTAGTTACAGATTAACGAGCTTCTATGATTTCCACTCCTGCTTCACGCCCTACAATGACAGTGTTTACCCGGTTTAAGAATAATCCGTGTTCCATTACCCCAGTCAAGCCATCTAACCATTCTGCTAATGATTGTGGATCTTCTATTTTATTCATGTGCAAGTCGATAATATAATGTCCGCCATCTGTTAGATAGTTCTCTCCAACATCATTCTTTCTCATCGTTGGATGGAACCCTTTTCCTTCAAAAATGCGTACTAATTGTTGGCTGCCATAAGGCATTACTTCTACGGGTAAAGGAAATGCACCTAGCGTTTTGACCATTTTACTCTCATCGACGATCCATATCACTTTCTTTGAATAATCTGCAACGATTTTTTCGAATAAAAGAGCCCCACCTCCACCTTTTACGCCTTGATAATTAGCATCAATTTCATCTGCACCATCGATCGTTAAATCAACTGTTTCAACTTCATCAATGGTTTTTAGCGGAATGCCTAACTTTTCCGCCTGCTCCTTTGTTTGAGTTGAAGTCGTCACTCCGGTAATAGTTAGTCCCTCTTTGACACGTTTCCCTAAGGCTTCAACCATATAATAAGCAGTTGATCCAGTTCCCAGACCCACTACCATACCTTCTTTTACATATTCTGCAGCTTTTTCTCCAACTTGTTGTTTTAAATTCATTATCTTTACTCCTTCTGCTTCACGCTTTTATTCTTTATTAGTATAGCATAATACCAAATATATAGAGCGCTAACATGAACAAAACCAGTAAAAAGAGACTGAGATATAGATACAAACCTCATTACCTATCGAAATATTAGTTCTAAAAGTAGCCTCATCCTTAAAAATGTAAGGTCATAGAACAAAAATAAATCAAACCTTTTATGATTCAAATATATAGGGTATATAATTTTTGGTATTCATAGATTAGTCTGGTCACTTACTTGAAATTTCTGCCGGAATAGGAGTTGCTTGTAGCCATGTAAAGTATTCAATGCGAATTACAAAGCGTTATCGCTTTAGCGACTACGCTCTGTTTGAGGCTTGAAAGACTGGAAGACCAAAGGCTTCAAGGCGGTACCATGGCTCTCCACAAGAAAATCCGTTATTCAAGAAGTAATTTCTTTTGGAGCACCAACACCATTCTTCAAACAATCGATATGAGGCTATAATTTTTGGTGTTCATAGATTCGTTTGATCACTTACTTGAAATTTCTGCCGGAATAGGAGTTGCTTGTAGCCATGTAAAGTATTCAATGCGAATTACAAAGCGTTATCGCTTTAGCAACTACGCTCTGTTTGAGGCTTGAAAGACTGGAAGACCAAAGGCTTCAAGGCGGTACCATGGCTCTCCACAAGCAAATCCGTTATTCCAGAAGTAATTTCTTTTGGAGCACCAACACCATTTGTTAAACAATCGATATATAGAACAAAAAAAGAATCTGTCATCAATTTCCTGATAACAGACTCTTTCTCTTATTCTCAATTTTTGAAAATTGCTGCGTGCCTAAACGGGAAGTTCAGCATCCTTATTAGTTGAGCTGCGTGTCTCATCCTTTCGAGAAAAAGATAAAACTTCTTCGTGGGCATAAAGCCCTCTACGAATTTTTCCTGTTTTCTTGTCGAGGATAAACGAGACACTCCGCATCCTTTAGCTGAGCTTCACTTCCCAGTCACTGGGCTATTTTCAAGAATTGACGCAATGCGCGGGATGCTCTTGCTTTCAATTCTTGAAAATCGCTGCGTGCCTAAACGGGAAGTTCAGCATCCTTATTTTCTGTGCATTTTGAATTCTAGGAAGTAGTCGTTGTAGATGCTGATGTATTCAGAACCTAAATCTTCATATACTTCTAGATTTTCCATCGTTGCTTCATTTGGATAGAATTGTTCGTCTTCTATTATTTCACTCGGTAAAAGTTTCATCGCTTCTTGGTTAGGTGTAGAATAACCAACGTACTCTGCATTTTGGGCTGCATTTTCTGGTTCCAGCATAAAATTAATAAAGGCATAAGCTGCATCAAAGTTTTTAGCTGTTTTTGGAATAACAAAATTATCGAACCATAAGTTTGATCCCTCACTTGGAATGACATAATGCAAATTTTCATTTTCCCATAACATCTCAGAAGCTTCTCCAGAGAAAGTTACAGCTGCTGCTGCCTCTTCTTGGATCATATACATTTTGATTTCATCCGCAACAATGGCTTTTACATTAGGGGTCAAACTTTCTAATTTTACAGCGGCTGCTGCTAATTGATCATCATCTTTTGAATTCAAAGAATGTCCTTCACTATTTAATGCCAATCCGATAACTTCACGCGCTCCATCGATCAGCATAAGCTCATTTGTTAATTCTTCACTCCACAAATCATCCCAATGTTGGATAGCCTTCTCATCGATGAATTTGTCATTGTAAATGATCCCCAAGGTCCCCCAAAAGTAAGGAATAGAATAGTGGTTATTTGGATCAAACAGCTGATCTAAAAATCGAGCATCAATATTATCGAGACCTCTTATCTTTGAGTGATCCAATTCAATCAGCAAGTTCTCATCGATCATTCGTTCAATCATGTATTCACTAGGGACGGCCAAATCATAATTCGTTCCCCCTTGTTCAATTTTTGTATACATAGCTTCATTAGAGTCGAAGGTTTCATAGGTTACTCTATAACCCGTTTCCTCTTCAAATTTAGTGATCAATTCTGGATCAATGTAATCTCCCCAGTTATACAAATTCAAACTGTTTTCTCCTGTAATTCCTTGGGCCTTTTCCAATTGATTGGCACCAGCATATAGCCCCCCACAAATAGCTAAAATAACTATTATCATAACACCTAATTTTTTCATCGCATGCCCACCGCCTCAGCATGTTGTTGTTTTTTATTTTTTTGTTTTTTTGTCATATTGTGTTGTTGGATAAAGTAATAACCAATCACAAGAACCAAAGCGAAAATAAACATTAAAGCACTTAGAGCATTGATTTCTAAGCTGACTCCTTGTCGTGCTCTTGAATAGATTTCGACTGCTAAGGTTGTAAAACCATTACCTGTTACAAAAAAGGTTACCGCAAAATCATCCAGTGAATAAGTGAAAGCCATAAAATAACCTGCTAAAATACCTGGAGCGATACTTGGCAAAACAATTTTCCCCATTACTTGCCAAGTATTCGCGCCAAGATCTCGCGCGGCTTTGAGCATTGTGTCGTTCATTTCTTGTAATTTAGGTAAAACCATCAAGACGACGATCGGAATACTAAAAGCAACGTGTGACAATAAAACAGATATAAAGCCTAAACGAAATCCAATAAAGGTAAATAAAATCAAAAAACTAGCTCCAATAATAACATCAGGTGAAACCAATAAAATATTGTTAAAGCTCAATACGGCATTCCTGGTTTTCCTCTTCTTCAAGAAGTAGATCCCGATCGCTCCAAATGTACCAATAATAGTAGCTAGCAACGAGGACAATAATGCAATAAGAAGCGTGTCCAAAACGATCCAAATCAAACGCGTATCTTCAAATACTGCTATATAATTGTCTAATGTAAAGCCGGTAAAGCTGTTCATTGTTCCACCATCATTGAATGAGTAAAAGATCAAAAAGGCGATTGGTGAATATAAAACGACGAACACAGCAATAAGATACAGATTAGACCATTTAAATCGTTTATTTTTCATTTACGAACTGCCCCTTTCTTTTTCTTTTCTCCCGTAAAGAGCATGATGAGGATCATTGCAATGATCAATACCACGCCGATCGTTGAACCCATTCCCCAATTTTGTGTAACTAAGAAATGTTGTTCAATAGCTGTACCCAAAGTAATGACACGGTTTCCGCCAATTAAACGGGTCAACATAAAGAGTGATAACGATGGAATAAAGACCGCTTGGACACCGCTTTTAACGCCATTAAGGGTCAGAGGAAATACTACTCTTTTAAATGTTTCAAAACTATTTGCGCCTAAATCACGACTAGCTCTGATAAATGAAGGATTCATTTCTTCAAGTGCATTAAAAATAGGTAAAATCATAAATGGAATTTGAATATATGTCGCAACAACCAAGAAACTAAGGTCGGTAAATAAAATTTGCTGTCTTCCTATTCCTACAAAAGAAAGAAAATCATTCACTGTTCCATTTGCACTAAAAATCCCAATAAAGGCATAAGCTTTCAATAATAAATTGATCCATGTTGGTAAAATAATCAATAAGAGCCATAATTGTTTATGTTTTGTTTTGCTTAACAAATACGCCGTTGGGTAACTAATGAATAATGTAAATATGGTGATCAAGAACGCATACCAAAATGAATTCAAGGTCATTCTAAGATAGGTACCTGATTGAAAATATGTTTGATAATTCCCTAAAGTAAACTGCCCATCAACGTTGAAAAAAGATTGATATACGATCAAGATCAAAGGAGCAGCAACAAATAAGAGCAACCAAAAGGTGTAGGGTATAAAATAGAATACATTAGCTTTTTTTGTCATTTTTCTCCTCCTATTCTTCTTCGTAACTTTCAAGACGAGCGTCAAATTCTTGTTCTGATTCATTAAATCGCATAACGTGGATGTCTTCTGGTTCAAAGTACAAGCCTACTTCATTTCCAACAACCGCTTTTTTAGTCGAGTGCACCATCCATTCATTGTTGTCTTGGTCATAGCCGATGATCTCATAATGCACACCGCGGAATAATTGCGTGTCTACTTTGACTGACAGCTTTCCTTTTTCGACTGTGGTTAAGACTAAATCTTCTGGACGTAAAACGACTTCTACTTTTTCATTTGGCTTCATTCCCGCATCTACACACTCAAATGTATGCCCAACAAAGGCAACTTCATAGTCTTGGACCATTGTGCCTTTAATGATATTGCTCTCCCCAATAAAGTCTGCCACATAACGATTGATCGGTTCATCGTAAATATCTACTGGTGTACCGCTTTGAATGATCTCGCCGTTTTTCATCACAAAAATCTCATCACTCATAGCCAAAGCTTCTTCTTGATCATGTGTAACAAAAACAAACGTGATTCCCAAACGTTGTTGTAATTCACGCAACTCGTACTGCATTTCTGTTCTCAATTTCAAATCGAGAGCAGATAACGGCTCATCTAATAGCAATACTTCTGGTTCATTCACTAATGCACGCGCAATAGCTACTCTTTGACGTTGTCCACCAGACATTTCGCTGATCGCACGGTCTTCGTAGCCCGATAATTGAACCATTTTCAACACATCTTCTACTTTATTTTTGATAATTTTTTTGTCTAATTTTTTGATTCTTAACCCAAAAGCTACGTTCTCAAAGACATTCATATGCGGAAATAACGCATAATCTTGGAAAACTGTGTTTACTTTGCGCTTATTTGCAGGTACATCATTAACTTTTTTACCTTCTAAAGTAATCGTTCCTTCTGAAGTTTCAGTAAAACCGGCAATTAAATTTAGAATCGTTGTTTTCCCACAACCAGACGGTCCAAGCAAAGTATAAAATTTGCCACGTTCAATTTCAAAATTGATATTTTTCAAAACCGGATCGTCATCCTCATATTGTTTCATTACCTTTTCAAATGTAATAATTGCATTCTCTGTCATTTCTCTTACTCCCTTATAGTAAATTTTATTGTTGATCAACAAATCATGTTGATGGACTATCCTGACTTTTTTCTTAGGTAGAAGGATTTGTTTGTGAATGTTTAAGAGGTACTTTTATTCCTCTAGAAATTCCGTTTGCTCAAAGATAAGAATCGGTGACTACTAGTAACAGTAAACTTGCCTCATTACCGTGATTAATGATCTGATGCTTTTGTGTAGCGTGAAAATAAATAGATTCTCCTTTTTTAGCGAAATACCGTTTCAAACCTATCTCGATACAAATTTCGCCCTCTAATACAAAGCCAAATGTTTCAGCTAATGAAGGACTAAATTCTTTAAATTGACCTTTTTCAGTCAATTTCAGAAAAACAGGTTCCATTTCATTTTCATTTGATCCCGGAACAAGCCATTTGATCTCATAGCCTTTCTCGTCATCTTCATAGACAGTCATCTCATCTTTTGTATACACTACTCGTTGCTCTTCTTGTTTTTCATCAAAGAAGTCTCTTGGGCTGCAACCCAAAACTTCTAAGATATCAAAAAAAACTTCCATTGATGGGACGCTTAAATCTCTTTCAACTTGAGAAATATATCCTTTGCTCAAATTGGTGCGTTCTGCTAATTCCTCTTGTGTTAAATTTTTTTGGATCCTTAAGTTTTTTATTTGATTCCCAATTTCCATGAAAGCTCTCCTTTGAGTCTCAGTTTACTAACAGTAAACTAAGACTCACTAATGTTCACTCACAGTAAACCGCATGTTTACCACAACCTTTTATAGTATAAATCCTTTTAACTAAAAAGCAAATAAAAAATTGTACTCAGCTTCTGCCGAACACAATTTTTTATTTGCTTTATCAAACTTTTTTTTATTGGTCATTCTTCTCCGATTATTCTTACTTCAGTTATCAATTCAACACTATTCTTTTCGAAAATGACTTCTTGGATATGGTGGATCAATTCGATATAATCTGTTGCTGTTGCATGATTAATGTTTACAATAAATCCTGCATGTTTCATCGAAATTTGAGCTCCACCCCATATTTTCCCTTGTAAACCAGCTTCTTGAATCAGCTTTCCAGTAAAATATCCTGTTGGGCGCTTAAAGACACTGCCACATGAAGGATATTCTAAAGGTTGTTTAGACTCTCTTAAAAAGGTGAATTCATCCATTCGCTCTTTTATATCAGCAGAATGTCCTTTTTTCAATTGAAAAACAACCTCTAAGACGATATCTTGGATCTCTTGAATGCGACTATGACGGTAACCAAATTCTAACTCCTGGTTGTCAAATGTCTTTAATTCACCTTCACGTGTCAGTACTGTGACTGATTCAATGACTTCACTCACTTCACCATCATAAGCGCCAGCATTCATATAAACTGCTCCGCCAATGCTCCCAGGGATCCCACATGCAAATTCTAACCCCGTTAGTTCAGCTTCATAAGCTGCATATGAAGTATCGATCAAACGAGCTCCACTTTGAACACTGATTCTTTTATTTTCAATAATTATCTGTTTCATCTCCGTTAATATCATGACGACTCCATGTATACCACCGTCTTTAACGATTAGATTGCTTGCATTCCCTAAAACAGTTAATGGTAATGCTTCTTCTTTTATCCACATTACAACATCTTTAATTTCTTCTGCTGTTTTTGGAAAAACCAAGATATCGGCCGGACCGCCTGTTTTAGTATACGTATAAAGAGACAAAGGTTCATTTTCTTTTATGATCAAATTTGGGAACTGCTTCTTAATTTCTTCAATTAACATAGTATTTAATACCCTTTCGTATGAGTTGAGCTGATTGCTCCACTTTTTTATAGATTTAATATACTGTTTTATATGACAAGGTATTCCCCTTATCATACTTAGTTTACCATGCCATACTTCTTTTTTGTAGTTTGGATCAACTTTCGATAAAAAGATTTAGTGATTTCTTAACATAACCCACGTTCCAAAAAACAGGTCTGGGACAATTGCCCAAAACCTGTTTGCTGATCAAAACAGCTCATTTACCGATCATTCAATAAATAAATCGCTTATTTTAATTTATTCAAGTAGTCGTAACGTTCAAATACTTTCGACTCTGCTATCCCAACCAGAATAATACCTTCTTCTATATGGTAATCTGGGCTGAAAGAGACATCCATCCGTTTTTGACCTATTTTTCTGATCCCAATAATGTTGATTTCATATCTTTGACGTAAATCTAAAACCTCAAATGTTTTTCCGATCCAACGAACGGGCGGTTTAAATTCGATGACTGCATAATCTTCATCCAAATCGACAATATCGGTGATGTGTCTTCTTAAAAAATTCTTAGCAACCCGAGCTCCAGCTTCTTTTTCAGGACGTATTACCTTGGTTGCACCGATTTCATAAAGGACTTCCATAAAAGATTTGTTTTTCGCTTTTGCAATGATTGAATGGATACCTAATTTTTTACAATTCATAATAGCTAAAACGCTGGCTTCTAAACTCGTACCTGTTGCAACAACTACTACATCACAATTTTCTAAACCAATACCTCTTAAAAAATTCAAATCTGTGATATTTCCTTGTACAGCTTGGGTCACATAAGGTTCGATACGTTCAATGTTATCTAGATCGATATCAACTGCAATAATATCACAATTGAATTCACTTAATTCTTTAGCAATTGATGATCCGAAAACTCCAAGTCCTAATACGCCGATCGTTTTTACTGGCATTTCAATGTTCTCCTATCCAATTAAAATTGTTGTCTTTGCATACAATTGATCTTTTGTCTTTCTACTTTTCCGACTCAAACTCAATAATATGGTAATAGGTCCGATTCTGCCGACAAACATCAAGATCATTAATACGACGTGACTAATATGCGATAATTCTGGTGTTAAATTCACACTGACACCCACTGTTCCTAAAGCAGATACAGCTTCAAACAGCAAAAATAAAAATGGCTGGTCTTCCACTAGCATCAATACACTTACACCAGCTAATAGAAAAAAAGTAAAGGTTACAACAATAACGATCGCACGACGAACAGTTTCAAAAGGAATCGTATGATGAGCATAATTGACATGCTTTTGTCCTTTAATTTCACTTACGATCAACAATGCTATTAGTGCAAAAGTCGTAGTCTTGATTCCACCTGCTGCTCCACCGGGAGATCCGCCGATGAACATTGTACCAATAAAAAATAATAATGAAAAAGGTTTTACTAATTCATAATCAAGTGTAGCAAATCCCGCCGTTCTCATTGTCACGGTTTGGAAAAAGGAAGTTAATAGTTTTTGCCCAAAAGTGAAATTCCCAATTGAATTAGGATTATTCCATTCAACTAGTAAAAAGACCACTGTCCCGACCACAATCAAAGCTACTGTCATATTGATAGCTAATCGGGTATGGATTTTCAACTTGCGATACAGTCGTTTCAACCCACCTCTACCTTTTTTCTTTAGGATAGATTGGAGATTGTACGTAACGTCAAACCAAACTGAAAAACCGATACCACCTAAAATAACCAGAGTAGTCACTACTAAATTCACCAATGGATCGTGGACATATTCTTGTAAACTATAGGCTCCTATATTATCAAAACCCGCATTACAAAATCCAGAAACGGCTAAAAATAAAGAGACAAACAGCCCACTAGCTAACCCAAATTCTGGTACAAATCTAAAAGCTAATAAGAACATCCCTATTCCTTCAATAACAAAAGTATATCTAAGGATAGAGGTTAAATATGTTTTAAAATCGCCTAATTCATCCCGGTTAAGGGCTTCTTTGACCGCTATCGTATTTGAATAACGCATCTTTTTGCCCATTCTCATAATCAGTGTAGCAAGTATGGTCATTAATCCTAGTCCGCCTATCTGCATGAGAATGATACAAATAATTTGACCAAAAAGAGTAAACGATGTTGCAATAGGCAAAGTAGATAAGCCTGTTACACATACCAAGGAGACGGCTGTAAATAAATTGTCGAAGTAAGTTGTTTCCGAAGTTTCAAGATTACTTATAGGCAGTGATAATAAAACCGATCCTATAAAGATCACAAATATAAAGCTAATAGCAATTTTTGCAGCCGGAGGAATACTCCTGAGCTTTTTTGAAAACATTTTTTCTCCTCTTTCTTTCATTTTCATATACGAATGTATTATAATCTTTAATACATAAAAGTAAAGCCCTATTCCGTTTATGAAAAAATGTTCATTGATTTTATTTGTCGTTGCTATTTTTTTGTTCGTACTCGTCTACAATCAGCTGGCAAATACGGTGGCTCTCTAAAGAGGATCCCATACTGACAGGATTTTCTTTACTTTGGAATCCGTCTATTGCTGAACGAATCAATGGAGCAAAACCTCTCTTTTCAAGCGTTTGCTCCCAGTCTCCGAATGGAAAGACTTGTTTTTGGCCAGCCGTTTCAACTTCATAATCGGTTAAGTTCATTACACGATGGGTCCCTGTTAGAGATTGCACTTCAACTGATTCAGCATTGGCCCCTGAAACGTAATTCATCGTCGCAATGCACTCGGTATGTTCTGTTGTTAAGTGTAATACGCACGTTTTCAAATCGCCGTTTTCTTCTTTTATATTAAAATGAGTTTTGATAACAGGTTCGTCTAATAAAAATAGTGCCGTATCAACGACATGGATAAATAGATCATAAATAGCATACTTTACGTTCCCTAAACTATTAGGTTTAGTTTTTTGGATCAAAATCATATTTTTATTTGGAACTTCTTTCACCTTTTGAATCATTGGAGCGAAACGTCGATTAAAACCTGTGATAAGTAAAACATTTTTTTTATTCGCTAGATCCATTAATGCTTTCACTTCTTCAATGTTTTCGCTGATTGGTTTATCTACATAGACATGGATGCCTTTTTCAATACATTGTCTGATAAGAGCTTCATGCGTGTGAGTAGCGGTATGTATAAAAACAGCTTCAATACCACTGCTGAGTAAACCCTCTATAGAAGAATATAAATTTTTGATGCGGTATTTTTTGCCAATTTTAGTTAATTTTTCTTGATCTCGCGTGAACAAATGCCAGTCTATTTCCTTATCCATTGCCATCATTACTGGAAGATAAGCTTTTTGAGAAATATTTCCTAGCCCAATGATCCCTATTTTCATTATTCGTACCCTCTTTCTTCTTCATTTTCATTTTCATTTTCACCTCATATCCTATCATATTTCACATCACTTTGCCTTTTTATATGCATGAGAGTTTACTATTTATTTTAGTTTTGTACAATAAGGATAGGTCGATAATTTAGGAGGAAATAACTAATGAAATTTATCTCATGGAACGTCAATGGCTTACGAGCAATTATTAAAAAAGGGTTTATGGAAATTTTTGAAGAATTAGATGCTGACTTCTTTTGCCTACAAGAAACTAAGCTCCAAGAAGGCCAAATAGAGTTTGAATTACCCGGATACTATACTTACTGGAATTATGCAGAAAAAAAGGGGTATGCAGGAACAGCAATTTTTACCAAGCATAAAGCTTTATCTGTAGTAACCGGTATTGGAAAGCCTGAACATGATCAAGAAGGACGAGTCATCACTTTAATCTACCCTAATTACTATGTTGTCAATTGTTATACCCCTAACTCTCAAAGTGAATTGAAACGTTTGGCTTACAGGATGCAGTGGGAAGATGACTTTTTGGCGTATCTAAAAATGTTAGACTCTGAAAAGCCGGTGATTCTCTGTGGCGATTTAAATGTAGCCCATAAAAATATCGATTTAAAAAATTGGAAAACAAATCAACAAAATGCCGGATTTAGTAAAGAAGAACGCATGAAATTTTCTATTTTATTAGATAATGGCTTTATTGACACCTTCCGTTACTTTCACCCCGATTTAGAAGACGCTTATACTTGGTGGAACTACCGCTTTAATGCTCGTAAAACGAATGCCGGTTGGCGAATCGATTATTTTTGTGTTTCTAAACGCCTACAAGATCAATTACAAGAAGTCAACATTCTTAAAGATATTGTTGGATCAGATCACTGTCCAGTAGAACTGACTTTAAAAAATTTAGTTTAAAGTCAATGCTACTTTTAACTACCATCGCAACAAAAAATAATTTTTGTGTCAATGATAAATGAAAATGTCCCGTTTTTATATGATAATGAGTTAGGCTTATCAACTCAATTTCTCAAGTTAACGACCGCGCTTCGCTTGCTAAAGTTGTTCAGGATAGTTCCTTCAAAAAACATGAAGCAACCATCCTAAACAACTGCTATAAGAAATCTATACAAAATTGATTCGCTGCTTTATTAGACTAAAGAACCCTTTTTTAAGGCTTCTTTTTGTTTTTTATTTCTAAGATAACGATCATAAGAAGGTTTCCTCCAAGGATGAGACAGGGATGGTATGATTAGCTGAGTTTTTTTCACTCTCACAGGCGCATCTAATTCTTTCGATACTTCTTCATGTAATAAAATTTCTTGTAAGGCAAAAACTGAATTATCAACGCTAGCGTATAATTCATTTCCCTTTGTATGGATAATCAAGACGCTTGTTTTTGGAGTAAGTAAAACCTGCTGGTTTTGATCATGCAAACGATAAAGCTTATTTTGATACTTCACACCATGACCTTTTTGGATAATTCGTTGTGAAAATCGAGCGAGTATATGATCCAAAATGACTGTTTTTGGTAGCTTTTCAAAAGCACTTTTGCTATCCTTTAGCTGTAAAGCAAATTTGGCATTATATGTAGGAATGTAATGCCAAATTTGCTTCATCGATTGATTGGATAGAACATAAGGCCATTTCATGAAGGAGACGATCTTGGAGTGTATTCCAAAGTCGTTCGATTTTCCTTTTTGCTTTATTGATTATATTTTT
>NZ_JAGGRF010000049.1:0-4416 GCF_018612935.1 Carnobacterium sp. ISL-102
TATCGTCGCTATTGCATCAGAAGACACGTCAGTCGGTTGGTGCAAAGGATGGGACAATGCCGTTGTATGCTTCTCATTCATCAGCAATGGGGAAACTCATAAAAAGTTTTCGTTAATTCCCTTCTGTTTGGGGAAGGTTCCTTGTTTTAGGAACCTTCTCTAAACGGATGGGCCAGCAAACGGCGGAGCCGTGCGGTAGTAGACGAGTGTACAAAAGTAGAACGCCTAAACTAGCAGGATAATAGGACGACCGAGAAAAACTTGACACAGACGAGATGAACAAGAATTGTTAAAAAAGTTGTCTATATGCTATAATGGAATGCAAATGTTACTTTAGAGGAGGGTTGCACATGACTGAGATAGAAAATCAAAAAGCGACGATCATAGAAGTAATTCCGACAAGTGAATTCTATTTTCAACGCGGAATAACCGCATTTCAAAAAAATGAAATGGATCGTGCAAAGAAATACTTCTTACGAGCGGTAACGTTATCTAAAAATGAAGAGGAAAGTATTTTTGCCTCTTGTCAGTTAGCTATCTGCTGTCAACATACAGGTGACTATAATGAATCAATTGAAATTTTAGATGAATTAATTGAAAAAAACGGTGATATTTTTGCGGAGGCTTATTATTTTCAAGCAAATAATTATGCCTTTAAAGATGATTTAGAACAGTCATTGATATTGGTAGAACAGTATCTTGCACTTGATCCAGAGGGTGATTTTGTTGAAGAAGCATCAGAACTGCAAGAAACACTCAAAATGGAATTGAATGAAGTTTAATGGACTGATCTAATTACTTTTAATTTGTAAGTAAAAAGGATAGCAGTTTTGTTCTAAAAGGTGTACACTGATTGAAATGATTAAGGAAAACGAGGGATCTTATTATGGAAACAGAAGAAAAAATCTATGATGTAGTCGTGATTGGAAGCGGCCCAGCTGGAATGACAGCTGCTCTATATGCTTCGAGATCGAATTTATCAACGCTCATATTGGAACGCGGATTACCTGGTGGACAAATGAACAATACAGCAGAAATAGAAAACTATCCTGGATTCAATAGTATTTTAGGACCAGAATTATCTGAAAAAATGTTCGAGGGTTCAAAACAATTTGGAACAGAATATGCTTATGCAGATGTTCAAGAAATTCAACAAGGGATAGAATACAAAACTATTATTGCTGGAAAAAAAACCTTTAAAACACGTTCAATTGTTATAGCAACAGGTGCAGAATATCGTAAATTAGGTGTCAGTGGTGAGAATGAGTACAATGGCCGTGGAGTGTCTTATTGTGCCGTTTGTGATGGAGCTTTCTTCCGTAACAAAGAATTAGTAGTCATTGGCGGAGGAGACTCTGCTGTTCAAGAAGGAACGTATTTAACTCAATTTGCAAAAAAAGTAACGATCGTTCACCGTCGAGATGAGTTAAGAGCCCAAAAAATTCTGCAAGACAGGGCATTTAAAAACGAGAAAATTGATTTTATCTGGGATTCTATTGTAGAAAGTATTTATGGTGATGACAATAAAGTAACGGGTGTCAAAATTAGAAATGTTCATACAAACGAAGAGCAAGAATTTGCTGCAGATGGCGCATTTGTTTATGTTGGTATCCTGCCAAATACGGATAAATTCAGAGACTTAGGAATCACAGATGAAGAAGGTTGGATTCCGACAAATGAAACGATGGAATCTTTACAAACTGGGATTTTTGCAGTAGGAGATGTCCGTTTAACACCTTTACGTCAGGTTGCAACAGCGGTTGGCGATGGCAGCTTGGCCGGTAATGCCGTTTTTCATTATGTTGAAAAACTGAAAGAAAGTTTAGAAGAAAAAGTAATCAATCAAAAATAAAAAGCAAGTAGAGTTTACGGTCAATAAAAGTGAATAAGTTTCAAAAAAAGAAATAAGAGAAATCTTATTTCTTTTTTTTGATTAGAAATAAAGGACAAAAATGTCTTTTTTTATACCGGAATCACTCCACAGTAAACTAAGAAAATAATTGAAGAATCATTTAGATTGAAATGTGTGTAAGCAAGAAGAAGAAGTGGTATACTTACATGGTAAGCGTTAACGAAAAGCAAAAAATACACTACTAATTGAGTAAAGGGTGAATTAAAATGAGCTGGAGAGAGACTTATCAACTTTGGGAAAATTTTAACGACTTAGAAACCGAATTAAAAAATGAATTAAAATCTTTAAAGGATGATTCGGATACATTAGAAGATGCATTCTATGCTCCTCTAGAATTTGGAACTGCGGGAATGCGCGGTATTATTGGTGCCGGTGTCAACCGTATGAATGCTTATACGGTTAGACAAGCAACGGAAGGATTGGCTCTTTTCATGGACAGCCTCGGAGAAGAAACAAAAAAACGCGGAGTTGCCATCGCGTATGATTCAAGACATAAATCACCAGAATTTGCTATAGAAGCTGCAAAGACACTGGGAGCACATGGGATCCCAGCTTTTGTTTTTGAGAGTCTTCGACCAACACCAGAACTATCCTTTGCTGTTCGTCATCTAAATGCATTTGCAGGTATCATGGTTACAGCAAGTCACAACCCAGCAGAATATAATGGGTATAAAGTGTACGGAGAAGATGGTGGTCAAATGCCTCCTAAAGAAGCAGATGCTTTAACAGCATATGTTCGCAGCGTTAAAAATATGCTTGAAATCAAGGTATTATCGAGAGAAGATCTTGAAGCTCAAGGATTGCTTACGATTATTGGTGAAGAGGTAGATAGCGAGTACTTAGAAAATATAAAAAGTGTTACCGTTAATCCAGAACTAGTGAAAGAAATGAGCAAAGAGATGAAATTAGTCTATACGCCGCTTCATGGAACTGGAAAAATGATAGGCGAAAGAGCTTTGAAAAACGCCGGTTTTGAATCTATATATCTTGTTCCAGAACAAGCTGAAGCAAACCCTGATTTTCCAACTGTTAAATCGCCTAATCCTGAGGAACCAGGTGCATTTGAATACGCGATTAAATTAGGTAAAAAAATAGACGCTGACGTATTAGTGGCGACAGACCCAGATGCTGATCGTTTGGGGATAGCAGTTAAGACATCTGAAGGCCATTACGAAGTATTGACCGGAAATCAGATTGCGAGCTTGATGTTGCATTATTTATTGACTGCACATAAAGAGGCTGGAACATTACCGGGAAATGGTGTCGTACTTAAATCAATCGTTTCAAGTGAATTGCCTACACAAATTGCCGAAAGTTTTAATGTTCAAATGGTAGATGTGTTAACAGGTTTTAAATTTATTGCTGAAAAAATCAAGCAATATGAATCGGATGGAAGCAAAACCTTTTTATTCGGTTTTGAAGAAAGCTACGGTTACCTTGTATCGCCATTTGTACGTGATAAAGACGCCATTCAAGCTCTTGTATTGATTGCAGAAGTGGCTGCTTATTACAAAAAAAGCGGAGATACGTTATATGACGGATTAAAAAGAATTCTTTATGATTATGGCTACTTTAAAGAAAAAACGATTTCAATCAGCATGCAAGGAATCACCGGAGCTGAAAAAATAAAAGCTCTAATGGTAAAATTCCGTGAAGAATCACCAAAAGAATTTGCTGGCATTGCGGTAGAATGTGTAGAAGATTTTTCAATCGGCAAACGCACGCTGCAAGATGGCACGATAGAAGAAATCGATTTACCTGCAGCAGATGTGCTGAAATACAAATTGGTAGATAACAGTTGGATCGCTGTTCGACCTTCTGGAACTGAACCAAAAATCAAATTTTATATTGGGGCATTTGATGACTCAGGTGTCGAAATTGAACGTAAAGTTGTTCTGCTAGAAGAAAGCATTAATTCATTCGTAAACGAATAAAAGGGCTAAGGTGATTCTGGATAAAATCAACGTAGCTAGGACATAAATAGTTGATAATAAAGGATCTGTTTATCAGGAAACTGATGAACAGATCCTTTTTTTGTTATATATCGATTGTTTGAAAAATGATTTTTATGTCAAATGGTGTGGACACCTTATAAAGAAATTTCTTCTGGAATAACGGGTCTGCTTGTGGAGAGCCATGGGAACACCTGAAGCCTGAAGAGAAAGTCTTCCGGCTTTCAAGCTTCAAACACAGCGTAATCGCTGAAGCGTTAACGCCGTGTAATTCACATTGAATCCTTAACACGGCTACAAGCAAACCCTATTCCGCCAGAATTTCTAAGTAGTGATCCAATTGATCTAGCAACACCAAAAAATACACATCCGAAAAATGGGAGGCTGCTGAAAAAGTAGTTTTATCTAGCGGAGACTAACTTAATAGTAAACAAGAAAGCGGAAAAATGGGAGTGCCCATTTTTCCGCTTTCTTAGTTTAATCCATTTTAGTCCTCTTTGAGGTTTATTATCCACCTATTATTCTAAGTATTCTCTTCATATTTGCTATAAA
>NZ_JAGGRF010000005.1:0-76665 GCF_018612935.1 Carnobacterium sp. ISL-102
AGTTTTCAAAGGTCTAAAGTGCGTTGTGTCAGTTCATGACAACTTCTAAATTATAGCAGTTGCTTTTCAACTTGTCAACAAATTTTTGAAAAAATATTTTTTTAATTGAATATTTATCCATTTGCTTACTCGTTTAATTCATGTACGACTTAGATAGATTAACATATTTTTTTACGTTTTGTCAACATTATTTTTACAATAAATTTTCAAACGTTATTATGAATATCGCTTATCTCTCTTAGCAACATCAATTACTATAACAATTTTTTTGTTACTGGTCAATAAAAAGATATTGTTTTTTTTATTTTTTTAAAAAAAGCGTATATTTTACCATTTCCTTGCATTTTAATTTGTATTACTTCTATATGAAACAAACAAATTGAACGATCTATAAAAAATCATTTTATATAATCGTTCGCTTTTTTTAAATTCATTCTATTCTATATTGATATAAATTGAAGTCATTTTGTTGTTCCCCAGCATTAAAGTTTTCTTTACAATCGACAAACTCGAATTTTTCTTTGAGATACATCTGATTTAAAAACTCGTTATCAGCAATACAATCTAAACGAAGAGCCTTTTTTTGCTCTTTACGAGCGTATTCTTTTGCTGCATCGATCATTAAATGCGAATTCCCTTTTCCAGCTTTGTCTCTTTTTATGTTTAATCGATGAAGATAGTAAAAATCATCGCCATGATCCTCTCCCCATAAAGCAGCATCCCATTCACTTTGGCGATTCCATAATATCAACATCCCAACTAATTCATCATTCAGTGTTCCGTAAAATACTTCTCCTCTATTGATAGCACTTGCTGTATCATGATTATCTTTTCCTTCAAGGATGCCATTCCATTGTAGAGATCCTTTTGCTTTTAACCATAGTGCGGCTTCTATGAGCAACTTATCGATCATCTTAATGTTTTCAGGTCTTGCTTGATGAAACCTAAAATTATCGCTCATATTATTCCCCTTTCTTCTATATGATACTAGAAGCTTATATTTGATTTTTCGTTATTACAATACTTTACTATAAAAAAATACTACTATTCAATATGTTTTTATTATAAGCATCCATTACGACTCTATATTATTAGAATTTTATTCTTCTATTAAAGTTCTCTCTAGTAAGTCTATAACGATATTTTACTATTAGATTAACACTCATGCTGAGTCCATACACAAAAAAACTGGTACCCATACGGGCACCAGCGATATTGCATCATAAGCTTTTATTTTTTGATATCAAACAAATGAGCCTTTTTCACATCTTCGATCGTTTGTGTTCCAGCTAATTGCATCACGCGTTTCAAGTCTGTTTCAAAATATTCCAAAACTGATTTAACACCTTTCCATCCACCAAGAGCTAATCCATATAATACTGGACGGCCTACAGCGACAATGTCAGCACCACTTGCTATAGCTTTAAAGATATGTTCTCCACGTCGAATGCCACTGTCGAATACAATTGGGACGCGACCAGCGACCGCTTTAGAAATTTCAGCTAACGTATCAAATGAACCTGGTGCTTCATCTAACTGACGACCACCGTGATTCGATACCCAGATGCCAGCAGCTCCAGCGCCAATCGCTAGTAGAGCATCTTCAGGAGATTGAATCCCTTTAACAAAAATTGGTAATCCCGAATATTCAGCTAAGAATTTTACGTCTGCAGGATTGATTTTTTGTTTCGATTGAGCGTATATATTATTTAACGACATATTCTTACCTGATCCAGTCAAGTAACGAGATACAATTGGCATACCGAATGGATAAACAAATTTATTTAACATATCTTTTTCGCGATTGCCGCTTAATGTTGCATCTGCTGTTAAGATGATTGCTGTAGCCCCATCTGCCTTTGCTTCGTCTAGGATGTTTTTATTCATTTCATCATCTTTACTCATGTAAATTTGGAACCAACGAGGATTCCCTTTTAAGCCTTTGTCAATTTCTTCAAAAGATGCTCCTGAATAAGCGCTGATCGACATGATTGTTCCACCAAATTCAGAAATCCCTTTGGCTGTCCCCGCTTCTTTAGTCGTATGAGCTAGACCATGTGCTGCAATTGGTGCCATAATGAAAGGGACTTTAAGATCATGCCCTAAGATAGAGGTTGATGTATCAGGATTTTCGACATCAGCTAGTACACGAGGTAAGATCCCCTTATGAGACCAAGCTTCATTGTTTTGTTTTAAGGTGAACTCATCTCCGGAAGCACCCGAAATATAATCGAAACCACCTTTAGGAACTACTTCTCTGGCTTTTTCTTCAAGTCGATAAGTACTTATAACTTCAATTTCTTGTTCTACTGTTGGTGCATCGTATTTAATAATTTGTTCGTCTGCCATAATTTTCTACCATCCTTTTAAATCATATTTTTTAAAGTTTAAAGTAAATTAAAATAGTAAATTTGTTATCGGTACGGTTAATGGTGCTAGTATAACTACGATAATTCCTGTAACAACAATTGACAGTCCAGACATAGCACCTTGAACATCTCCCATTTCAATGGCTTTTGCGGTTCCCATTGCGTGGGATGAACTTCCCAAGGCGACCCCTTGAGCAACTGAATCAGTAATATTGAACAATTTGAAAACTGTTTGACCGACAACGGCTCCGGTTACTCCAGTGAAAACAACTAAGGCCACAGTTAGAGAGACGATCCCATCTAGAGAACCCGAAACGCCAACTGCAATCGCTGTTGTGATCGATTTTGGAATCAGCGTCGCCGCTATGTTCTGGTCAAATTGGAATAACAAGGCGAAAGCATAGATCATGATCGTATGGAAAATAACGCCAGAAAATATTCCTGTTAAGATCGCCGTGTAATGTTTTTTCAAATAAACAAAATTCTTTTCCAACTTGATTGCTAAAGCAACTGTAGCTGGGGTGACAAACAAACTAAAAAATTGTCCGCCTATATTGTAGGTTTCCAGTGAGATACCCGTTACTAACAGCAGAATTATGATGACGATGATCGCAAATACTAATGGTGTAAATAATGGATTTGGCCACTTATCCTTCAGCCTAGCGGATAGTAAGTACAGGACAACTGTCACAGCGATCCACAAAAGTGGTCTATTTAAAATACTATCAAGCATTAGTTCTATCTCCCTTCTCCACTACTACACCTTTTTCAGTACGCCATTTTATTGTTTGTACAACTTTTCCGACAAATCCTATCATAAGAGTCGTTGTCACTGCCATAACAATCAGCAACTGCCACCACGTATTGGCCAAGACACCAAAAGTTAGACATTAGTCCAACACCAGCCGGAACGAAGAAAATCCCCATATTATCTGTTAACCATGTTCCAACTTCATCTACTTGCTTGATACGGATCCATTTAAAATGTAAAGCAAGGAACAAGAAAACCATCCCGATAACACTTCCTGGAATCGCAATAAATGAAGCAATTAAAGTAGAAATCACTTCTCCTAAAAAGGAAAACAAGAAAATCCAAGAAAGTTGTTTGATTATTTTCAAAAATTTCACATCCTTCCATTTCTTGTAAGCGCCTTCAATAAACTTACTATAGCATGTTTGATTTTACTTAGAAAATAGCATTTTTTTATGTTATCATAAATTATATTTATAATAACGTATGTCTGTATAGCGTTTGTTTATGATAACACTTTCACAATATCTCAAAGGAGGACACCATGAATTTACAAGATTTAGTTTACTTCAACTACTTAGCTGATACTTTAAGTTTCACCGCAACTGCAGAGCATTTCTATGTATCTCAGCCCTCTATTTCAATGTCCCTAAAACGATTGGAAAAAGAGCTAGATACCGTCTTAATAAATAGAAAAAGAATTCACAAGAACCTAAACCTAACTGAAACTGGTGAAATATTGTACAAACATTCAATGCAAATTTTACAAACCATCCATACTGTAACAGAAGAAATTCATGATTTAAAAAACCAAGTGGTTTACTTTGGTTTCTTGCCAACTATTGGTGGCCAATTTATGGGTCGACTAATGCCTCATTTGACTAAATTTTCCGCCTCTATGAAACTCATCGAAGAAGAAAGTTCAGATTTGATGTTGCAGTTGGTAAAATCAGGACAGATTCCTTTAGCCATTATTGGAAGTGATCGTCCTACTTTTACAGACGATAATTTATTGCAGATTCTTTTAAAAAAAGAAGAAGTGGCACTCTGGGTATCACCTGAAAACCACTTAGCTAAGAAAGATAGTGTTACAGCAGCCGAAATTCAGGATGAACTATTCATTTCATTGGAACAAGGTTACACTCATCAGCGAATTTTTGAACAATGGACTGAAGACAGCCACATTGAACAGCCGAAAACCCTTTACACTAAAGAAATCCAGACTGCACTATCCATTGCTTCTTCAACTGATATGCTTGCTTTTATGAGTGATATATTAGTAGAAGATCATCCTAGGCTAGTCAGAGTTCCTATTGAAAATGCACCATACTTTTACATTAGTCTTATCGTAAATAAAAAACTTAACACCACCAACCATTTTCAAACCGAATTCAATAAAACCATGATTGAACTCGCAGAAACTTATGGCGTAGAGTAATACATCCACCTTTTAAGTGGCAAATCATTGGCTAGGCTTTTTAAAATACCTGTAACTAAGTATAGGTATCATAATAACAAAGTAGGCAAAAAGACCATAGTCATGAAAAAATAAACATATAGGTGCTAGTAGCGGAAAGGTATACGCAGTACAAATCAATGGTAAGGATATAAATGAAAAAACAACAGTTGCAACTAGAGCACTCCCGAAGACAATTGTTGTCAATTTTACTATCCTATTCTCATGTTCCATCAATATATGTCTGGATAAGATATAACCTACTAGCCACACCCATACTAAGTTTAAAAAAATCATATACTTGGAAACAATTTCAATATGCTGTTCTTTCTGCGATTCTGTTAGCATTGGGAACAACATTTTATCCATGGTCAAATCAGCTGCTACATAGATAATAAACATTAGAACTCCAAGAATATATTTCATTAAACTACTTCTTCTTATTTTTGCCATCACGATCACTCCCCATTCTTATATGTTGATCCTATCATATTTCCCAACACTACAGCACTCATAGAGCAAGAAACCGTTGGAAATAATGCCCTGAAACCAAGATTCAGAGAATGTTCCACACCCAATAACGAGTTAGCAATTTGTCTAAATATAGTTCTATCAGCTTTCTTTTTTAAGATGAATTATTTAATACTACTAAAAAAAGCCTTAGCACCTCTATTCCTATCTTATGATAGCAGAGAAAGCTAAGACTTTTAATTTTTTAACTAGTTACTATTTTATTAATCTATTGATTATAGACGTGCGTTTAATTCTTTACCTAATTCTTCAAATCCTGGTTTTCCTAGTAAAGCAAACATATTTTTCTTGTATGCTTCCACACCTGGTTGGTCAAATGGGTTTACGCCATTTAAGTAACCAGATAAACCGATTGCGATTTCAAAGAAGTACATCATGTAACCTAATGTATACGCATCTTGTTGAGGAATCGTTACGATCATGTTAGGTACATCTCCATCAGTATGAGCTAAAAGAGTTCCTTGGAAAGCTTTGGTATTTACATAATCAATACCTTTTCCTTCTAAGTAGCCTAATCCGTCTAAATCTTCTTTAGTAGATGGGATAGCCATATCGAATTTTGGTTTAGCAACTTTAATAACCGTTTCAAAGATATTGCGTTGTCCTTCTTGGATGTATTGACCCATTGAATGCAAATCAGTAGAGAAGTTTACACTTGAAGGATAGATTCCTTTTTGGTCTTTACCTTCTGATTCTCCAGCTAATTGTTTCCACCACTCTGAAAAATATTGTAATGATGGTTCATAGTTAACTAAAATTTCAGTATCTTTTCCTTTACGGTATAAGATATTACGCAATGCTGCGTATTGATAAGCTTCATTTTCTTCGATTTTATCACTAGATAATTCAACTGATGCATCTGCAGCACCTTTCATCAATTGATCAATGTCTGCTCCGCTAGCTGCAATTGGCAATAAACCTACAGCTGTTAAAACAGAGAAACGTCCACCAACATCATCAGGAATGATAAATGATTCATAACCTTGTGCATTTGCTTCTTGTTTCAAAGCTCCACGTTCTTTATCAGTAGTAGCATAAATTCGTGCTTTCGCTTCTTCTAAACCATATTTTTTTTCTAGCAGTTCTTTAAATACTCTAAAAGCAATCGCCGGTTCAGTAGTTGTACCAGATTTAGAAATGATATTCACTGAAAAATCACGGTCTCCAATGACTTGGATCAAGTCGTGTAGGTAACTTGAACTAATGCTGTTTCCAGCAAAAAGAATTTGCGGTGCTTTGCGAGCATCTTTATCAAGTAAGTTAACAAAAGAATGATTTAGAAAATCAATTGCAGCTTTTGAACCTAAATAAGATCCACCGATTCCGATAACAACAAGAATTTCTGAATCGCTTTGGATCTTCTTAGCAGCTGCTTTAATGCGTCCAAACTCTTCTTTATCGTAATTTTTTGGCAAATCGATCCAACCTAGGTATTCGTTGCCTGCTCCAGTTCCTTTGCGCAGCATTTCGTCTGCAGTGGTAACTTGTTGTTGTAAGTTTGTCAATTCATGCGGCTGTACAACATTTTCAATATTTGAATAATCGAATTTAATGTGACCCACGTAAATCCCTCCAATTAATTGTTTTAAAGGATAAAGACAATATCCTCATACCTCTTAACTTTAGTTGTTTTAGTAAAAAAAAGCAAGAAAAAACCGGCATTTCGCTAATGAGACATGCCGGTAAAAATCATCTTATTTAAATTGCGGCACTCCTGAAATTTCCCATCTTTCCAATGTCTTTGTAAGTTCATCAGAATCCAGCCAGAAAAGAGAGCTATCATTATTTTCAGTTAACAGCCTATAATTGACTTCTTCATTAAGAAATTCAAAAACGAATAAAGGGATACGGTCGTCATTAACTATTGCATTTGTCAGTTCATATAATTTTAAGTCGGATGCTTCAATCGGTAAAATAGTTTTTAGTTTATCTATTATACTAGCTAAACCTGTTTTAGCACTATTGATTTCAGTAGCAGTAAAAAAATCCATATCAGTTTCTTTTTTTACCAAAAAAACATATTTACCTTCTGGGTCTTTGGCCATAATAGTTCCAGCTACCCATCTTTTTTCTGTCATTAGTCTACACCTCTGCCTATAGTTTTAAACGCATTTTTTGTTTGCAATAGGTCAATTATCCTTTTAAAACCTGATTCTGTTTTTTTTCATCTTCTTTTGCTTCTTCTATCCATTTAGGTATCGACTCTTTTATTGTGTCAAAACCTAGCGCTCCAAATTTTTCATGATGTTGTCGTCTCTTTTTATAATAGTATTGAAATGTCGTACTTTCTTCTAATGCTCTCAAAGATAAACTGATTTTTTTTGTATATTCATCAATATCGAGTACCATTACTTCAATTTCGTTTCCAACTGCTAATACTTCACTTAGGTCTTTAACAAAACCATGTTTGCATTCTGAGATATGGATAAGCCCTTGTGTTTCTTCATCTAAAGAAACAAATGCACCATAAGGTTGAATTCCAGTAATTTTGCCTTTAACGACCATTCCGATTTTATACCTCATCCTATCACCTCACTTATCCATTTCTAGAGTTTTTTATTATAATTTTATTTTAGCACAAATAACAACAATACGTGTCTGGAATACGTTTTCATTTTAACGTTACTTTGATTTTTTTGATCCGTTTGGTAACCTACTGCAAACAAATTAGGTATCTATTGCGTTTATTAGTATACTTATTAAAGCGCTGATAGCTAAATTTTTGAATGGGGGAAGTAGATATATATGGATTTTAATTTTGATGAATTCATTGATCGACATGAACAGAATAGTATCAAGTGGGGCTATCCAAAAACATTATTTGGTGATGACCCTATTTTACCTATGTGGGTAGCCGATATGGATTTTGCAAACCCGCCTTTGATTTTAAATGAGTTAAAAAAATTATTAGATCAACGCATTTTAGGGTACACTTTCCCTCCTGATACTCTTTATCAAGCTATTATTAATTGGCAAGAAGAACACCATAATTTCGCTTTAACCGCTCACGATATTTTATTCTCGCCTGGAGTTGTCCCAAGTATTGCCTTGTTGATCCAAACGTTTACAAAAGAACAAGATGCCGTAATGATCCACGATCCAGTTTATAATCCTTTTGAAACTATGGTGACGTTGAACAACCGAAGAGTGGTTCGATCTTCATTAATTAATATAGATGGTCTGTTCAGGATGGATTTCAAGGACATAGAGCAACAGTTTATTCATGAAAATATAAAATTGTTTATTTTAAGTAATCCGCAAAATCCTGGGGGACGCGTTTGGACAAAACAAGAATTGATTCAATTAGCTGATCTTTGCCAAAAACACCAAGTTCTTTTATGCAGCGATGAGATACATGGAGATCTCGTTTATCAACCCGAGAGATTTTTCCCTGTTGCCGCCATCAATGAAGCTTACAAAGAATTCGTCATAACTCTTACCGCAGCTACTAAAACGTTTAATTTGGCAGGCACTAAAAACTCTATGATTTTTGTACAAAATGAAACGTTGCGAAGTGCCTTGGTATTGGCTCAAGCAAAAACCGAACAAAACAGCATCAATACATTTGGCTATGCAGCTACAGAGGCAGCTTTTACAACTGGCGGTCCTTGGTTAAAAGAACTCTTAGCTTATTTAAAAATCAACTTAGATACTATTTGCACTTTTTTTGATACTAAATTGCCTGAGGTTTCCTATATGAAACCTCAAGGAACTTATTTATTCTGGTTCGATTGCTCTACTATAGGTATTCCTGATGAGAGCTTGACCGACCATTTTGCAAAGGTTGGCAAAATCGGTTTAAATGCTGGTTCAGCTTATGGTCCCGCCGGAGCACAATACATGCGTTTAAACTTTGCTGCTCCTCATGCGGTAGTTGTCGACGGATTGGATCGCATAAAATATGCTTTTGATCATCCAACTGGTTAAAATAAAAAAATAGAAAAAATGATGACTGAGAAAACTCAATCATCATTTTTTCTATTTAACTAGTAGGCTTTCACTAGCTTATTTTTTTATTAAGCTAATTCAATGCTTTCGATAACAATATCGTTTACTGGTTTGTCTTGAGGTCCGCGTTTTACACTTTGGATCGCATCTACAACATCCATTCCTTCAATTACTTGACCAAAAACAGTATGACGGTTGTCCAACCATGGTGTTCCACCATTCTCTTTGTACGCTTCAACGATTTCTGCAGGATAACCAGCAGCTTCAAGTTGACCTATCATATTTGCTGGTGTTTGAGAAGCCGATACGATAAAGAATTGGCTTCCGTTTGTACCAGGACCTGCATTTGCCATAGAAAGAGCACCTTTAAGGTTAAATGCTTTGTCTGAGAATTCATCTTCAAAAGCACTTCCCCAAACACTTTCTCCGCCCATACCAGTTCCAGTTGGGTCTCCACCTTGGATCATGAAATCAGGGATAACACGGTGGAAAATAATTCCATTGTAGTAGCCGCTTTCGGCTAACTTAACAAAGTTTTCTACAGCTTTAGGGGCAACTTCAGGAAATAATTTAATTTTCAAATTACCCATAGTTGTTTTAAGTGTAGCAACTTTTTCATTTTCTGCTACTTCATTTGATAATTGTGGAAATTCAGACATTTTATCGTCCTCCTATTTTATATTTACTTCTCTATCATACCGAATTCTTACTTGTATTGCTATTTTTTTAGTCATTTTTTATCCATGGACCTAGAAAACAACTGCTTTGCTCTTTTTTTTATCTTTCCTAAATATTTTTTGGCAAAGAAAAGTTCATTTCATGGTATGATAAGAAAATAATATTGAGATTTCTAAAAGGATGGTACACGATGCTTATTTTGACGAATTTTCCGCTTATTGCGGCTTTTACTGCTATTACATTTGCACAATTGATTAAAATCCCAGTAGCTTTTCTATTACAAAGGAAAACAACTTGGGCATTAGCTACTTCTACTGGTGGAATGCCAAGTTCACACTCAGCTGCCGTAGCTGCTCTTATCACCGCTTTAGCTTTACAATATGGTGTCGCTTCTCCTTTTGTAGCCATAGCGAGTACTTTTGGCGTTATTGTTATGTTCGATTCTATGGGTGTCCGCAGACAAAGTGGCGAACAAGGAGTCTTATTGAATCAACTAGTAATTGATTTCCACATGTTAAGAAAAAAAGTAGTGAAACTGTCTCATGAACCGACAGTCCTTGTTAAAGAACAAAAAGAACGACATCTAAAAGAATATCTTGGGCATAAACCAATCGAAGTTTCTTTTGGTATCCTTACCGGTATTCTTGTCGCTTTTGCAACAAGAGCTGTATTGACTTATTTTTCACTTATCTAATTTTCTTGACCCTATCTATTAGTCCTTTTAGCTGTCTTGAAAAAGATGCCCAGTTAAAGGACTATTTTTATTTGTGTCTATGACTACTTATATCTAGTACACTTTACTTTAAAATAATTTGAATGAAAAATTGCATTTATGGAGGAATTTAGTTTTGAATACTACTCAAGAAATCTTTGATATTACAATTATTGGCGGTGGCCCTGTTGGCATGTTTGCTGCTTTTTATGGCGGCATGCGAAATGCAAAAGTTAAAATAATTGAAAGTCTGCCTCAATTAGGCGGACAGCTAAGTATGTTGTATCCTGAAAAAGATATCTATGATATTGCGGCGCTTCCTATAATTAAAGGACAAGAACTGATCGATAATCTGTCCATTCAAATCTCTCGTTTTGATCCGACGATTTGTTTAGAAGAAGAAGTGATTGATGTCTCTAAAAATGATAATGGAATTTTTGAATTGACCACTGGAAAATCTGTTCATTATTCAAAAGCCATTATTATAACGGCTGGGAATGGCGCTTTCCAACCTCGCAGATTGGAGTTAGACCATGCGGATGATTATGAAGGCGAAACTCTGCATTATTATGTCAATAATATTGAACAATTTAAAGATCGTACTGTAGCTATTTGTGGTGGTGGTGATTCTGCAGTGGATTGGGCATTGGCTCTTGAACCACTTGCCAAAAAAGTTTATCTGATTCATAGAAGAAATAAATTTAGAGCACTGGAACATAGTGTTTCTTTGTTAGAACAATCGAGTGTTGAAGTGATTACACCTTATATTCCACTTGCTATTCAAGGAGAACATTCAAAGATCCAATCTGTTCAGTTAAAAGAAGTCCGAGGAGGAAACGAGAAAAATCTTGAAATTGATAACTTTTTAATCAATTATGGTTTCACTTCTTCTATTGGACCTATGAAAAATTGGGGCTTTGACGTTGTTCGCAATGAAATACCAGTAAATACTAAGATGGAGACAACTGTCCCTGGGATCTATGCTGCCGGAGATATTTGTACTTATGATGGGAAAATAAAATTGATCGCCACTGGGTTTGGCGAAGCACCGACAGCCATCAATAATGCCATGAGTTACATTGATCCAGATGAACGAGTACAACCTATGCATAGTACGAGTCTCTTTTGATTTGATACCCTTTCTAGTATAATTAAACCATACTTAAATTGGAGGGATATAAATGGTAAAAGATACAACTGAGTTACATGAAAAAGCCTTAGAATTGTTAGAACAACGTGGCGTTCAATTAAAAGATATTGCCGAATTGGTGATGTTTTTACAACAGCCATATATTAATGATTTAACGCTTGAATTTTGTTTGGAACATGTAGAAGCTGTTCTTAAAAAAAGAGAAGTTCAAAATACCATTCTTACAGGCATTCAATTGGATATTTTAGCAGAGACTAAACAGTTAATGAATCCTTTATTAGATATCATTGTTGATGATGAAGGTCTTTATGGAATTGATGAGATCCTAGCCCTTTCTATTGTAAATGTTTATGGATCGATTGGTTTTACAAATTACGGATACATTGATAAAATCAAGCCTGGTATTTTAGGCAAATTAAATAAACATGAAGGCAATCAAGTCCACACTTTCTTGGATGATATCATTGGAGCAATTGCTGCTGCAGCTGCTAGTCGTTTAGCACATACCCAACCAGAAAAAAGTAGAATCACACAATAATTAACCAAAACAAAAAATAAACAAAGGAGGAGGTCGAGACATTGTCTCGACCTCCTCCTTTGCTGCCTATCAACTATTTACTTTGGAAGATTCCCTTTTTTATTTGAAGGCTTGCTTTTTAGTATAAAAATAACCAAAAATGATTTGAATTTCAATCAACACGAAAGCCAATATGAAGGAGTGCATAAAGAATGTTTCGGGCAATGCTAAAATAATCGGATCCGTAGACGGATTGAACAACCAAGCATCATTATTAAAAAACAATTTATGAAAAGCTACGAATAATTGATCAAAACTAACAGCTATCATGAACAATACAACAAACGGAACAGCTATCCCTACTTGAAACGGACGAACCAATTTCCAAAAGAGCTGATTGTTTTTAATGTAACGAATATAGAAAAAAGATCCTACAGCTGTGACCAAAGCAATTACATAGTCCAACATAAATAGTCGTTTGACTTCATAGAAATGAAACAAGCCACTTTCTGAACTCGGGAAATCTGGGAAATCCAACTCGGATACCCAAGGCAAATTCAGATAGTTTAGCAGCACTCGATAATTTCCCATTAATGTTTCCTTTGATAAACCGACACTTTTAGAGATCCCTAAATAATCGATATCAAAATTGTATAACGGTGTTAAATTGATTGTTAGTGCAATAGAAAACGATAAAATAAACAAAAATAAGCAGATCACTCCTATAAAGTGCAAGCCTTTTTCTCTCACTAGAACACCCACTCATCCAAGGAATTCAATAAATAAGTCGGCTGTTGTTCCACATGTTCTAAATCCTTTAATGAAGTGAATCCAGTCAGTACTAATAGCGTATCCACATCATTGTTGATTCCTGCTAGAATATCCGTTTCATAGTTATCACCTACCATGATGACTTCTTCTTTTGTTAAGCCGATCGTTTTAGTAGCTGCTTCCATGATGATGGCTTCCGGTTTACCTATAAAAGTGGGTTGGACTCTTGTTGATGCTATCAATAAGGCCACCAGCGAACCAGCACCAGGTACCATTCCTTTATCACTCGGTAAATTAGTATCTTTATTTGTTGCAATAAAACGAGCACCTTTTTGAATGGCTAAAGTAGCCGTTTCAAAGTCCTGATACGTAACTTGTCGGTCGAGTCCTACAACTACGTAATCTGGATTCGTTTCATCTTCAACAAAACCAGCATTTTTCAAAGCGCTCCTGATGCCTGTTTCTCCTATAATATAGACCTTTTTCCCTCCACCTAATGAAGTCAAATAATCTGCAGTAGCTAGCGAGCTAGTGTACACTTCATCTTCAGCAGTTTGAACACCAAAATTTTGAATCAAATTATCGGCTACTTCTTTTTGTGTTTTAGAAGAATTATTTGTTACAAATAAATAGGGGATTTTATTTTCTTGCAGTCTTTTAATGAACCGTGAAGCTGCTGGAATTGGTTCCTTACCTAGGTACATCGTACCATCTAAATCAATTAAATATCCTTTATACTTCATTTACCTAACCCAACCTTTATTTTTATTTATTTATTTGGGAACTACTTTACGACGGATACTATATTGACGTTTCCCTTTAGCATCTTTTACTGTTTCAACTGTTTCTTTTGAAACTTTTTTTTCACTCGTCTTTTCAACTGGTGAAATTTCTTTTTTGACAAAATCTTTTTTTGCTTTCATTTTATCAGATGCTTTTTTTGAATTAACCATATCAGTTTGTTTTAAAGCTGGATTTTTTGCTTGAACTTGTTTGACTACTTTTTCATTTGTGGGACTCTTACTTTTTTGTGTTCTACGTCTTTTGGGTTTACTAGTTGCTGTCCGCTCTTTTTTATCATCGATTCGTTGCAAAACGAAATAAGGACAGCCAAAATTGCAGTACTCATATAGATAATCTTGCAGATTTGCAATGCGTTGATCTTGTGGTACTTTTCGATTGCGGTTATCATAGAACCCTTTCAACCGTAATTGCTCAAATCCCCAGTCCGCAACAATATAATCGTATTTGTTTAGGATCTCGCTGTAACGCTCACCCAATCGCTCCGAATCAAACGCCTCTCGGTAGTCCTGGACGATTTCGAATTTCTTATCTTCTATCATAATAGTCGTAGCATCGATTCTCTTAACGACTGGTTCTTCAACCGGGTTGACCAATCCATTGACTTCTTTGTCTATTTCATTCTTCGTCAAATCTTCCGCATCAAATGTTTCTTCTGCTTCAGGTACAACTGGTTGTGTTTCCTTTACACGTTTTTTTGGTCTTGGTTTAACCGGACGTTTTTTTGCATGAACCTCTTTTTTAGGTCGGTGTGTCTCTTGTGTCTGTTCTTTAGTTGTTTCGTTTTCGCTTGTCATCGCGTTCACCTGCTTTCTTCATCCATTCATTCGGCTGGTTTTTTTGCCGGGTAATGCTTTTTCAAATATTGACCTAAGACATTTCGTATAAAAAATGGGAACAACACTTCATTCGTTCCTATGATTTCAATGGTAGGAAAAAATGGAATAAACATAAAATGATCTACTGTAGCAAATGTATATTGTTTAGCCGGTTCTATCAGTTCACCCAACCAATTGACTTCACCGGTTATTTTATCATAAGTTACCCCATTGTAACAGATTTCGCCAAAAACTTTGCCTCTAAATCCAATTCCCTTGATTGGGAAATTCCTGAGAAATAAGCGATTCTTTTCCATTTCATAAATAAGACGAGTCAGATTGTCTCCATCTAATGTACACCTCAAGATACGCATAGGATGTGGTAAAACCTGATGCAAAGCATCCTTTGTAACTGTTCCTTCAATTAATGGCTGCATGAATAAACCCGCATTTAGAATTGCTGCATCTGTATGTGCGTAGTCTTTAAGAGCTTCTAATCCTAGCGTAACTAAATCGGAGTCGCCTTGCCAATTCACAGAATAATTAGAAGGAATCGTAGCAATTACTTGTTCATTTAACAATTGATGTCCTTTTGTCTGATAACCTTCAATTATCCCTTTTTCATTTTTAGGCGGTTTTACTGTTGCCATTTCTTTAACTGTTGCCACAGCTGTTGTGATCCTATTTCCATCAATTTCTAATTCAATATGACCAACATATTGACCATATTTTCCAGCGGCGGCTAGCAACGTATTCCGTACTTTTTTCCCGTTTGGCAATAAGTGGTGCGTATGCGACCCGATAATAACGGAAATCATAGGGTACATCTCAGCAATTCGCTGATCTTCACCAATTCCTAAATGAGACAATAAAATAATGGAATCGACCAAAGGAGATAAAAGTTCCAAGATATCCCCTATTACTTCATCAGGGTTTTTCACGTTCCATCCAATAGGTTTATAACTAGTGGGAAAAGGGGCCGTCAGTCCGAACAGACCAATTTTATGACCAGATTCTGTTTGAATGATATGGAATATTTTTGCCCATTCCGGCGGGTATCCTGTTTTATAATCATATAGATTTGAAATCACAACTGGGAAATTGGCTTCGTCATATAAATGGCTCAACTGTTTTTTTGAACTTCCAATACCTTCATTGTTTCCAATCGTTACCGCATCATATTTCACTTCATTTAATAAACGAATATTGGCTTTTCCATCAGTGGCTTCTGTCAAAGGATGGACTCGGTCACATGCATCTCCAATATCAAATGAAAATACTGTTTCGTTTTCTTGTTCCAATCGTTTAGACTCTTCACGTAAATAAGCCGAGATCCTCGGCCAATTTTCAAGGTGAGAATGAATATCGTTTGTATGATAAATATGGACACGTTCCATTTGCTTCACCCTTTATTTCAGAAATTTATGCTACTTTCATTATACCAATCTTCAAAAAAAATATCTTGTGTATTGAAGAAGAAAAACGAACCGATTCAAATTAACACGAAATAGACTCAATCAGTTACTTGGTGAACTAAAAAAATCCGAAATAATTTGCAAAGAATCTTCTTTAATGATAAGCTTTTCAGTGCTACTATATTTCATATAAATCTGTATCAAAAATCAACTATTTTCTTGTCCGCTAGTCTTATCAAGAGAAGCCTTTATAATTACAGAAATAGCTAGTGCATTATACTATTTATATGATTTTAGAATTTTTCATCTCATTTTTCAACTTGATAAATTTAGTTAATAGTGTGGTCATCCATTCTGTTTAGCCCGTTTATCCGAAAAAAACTGAATTCCTGCTAACTAGGAACAAATGCTTTACAAAAAAATAGAATACTCTATAGATCTACTGTAAGCATTAGAAATCTCTTTATCTGTTCTAAGCTTTTTTTATTGCTCAAAATTTTTTCCTCTATCAAGAATATGCAAGGGTTCCCTTCTTTCATCGTTCTTGATTTACCTACTCAAATATAACAAACAAGGAGTGTGTCTAAATGATCGAATTTAAAAATGTTGAAAAATATTATGGTGACTTCCATGCCTTAAAGAACATCAATCTTACCTTTAAAAAAGGTGAAGTAGTCGTTGTGATTGGGCCTTCTGGTTCTGGTAAAAGTACTATGCTACGTTGTATCAATGGTTTAGAAGAGATTTCTGAAGGAGAACTATTGATTGAAGGACAAAATGTTCATGATAAGAATACGAATATTAATGAGATTCGTAAGAATGTTGGGATGGTATTCCAACACTTTAATCTTTATCCGCATAAAACCGTTTTAGAAAATATTATGTTGGCACCGATGAAAGTATTGAAACGCTCTAAAGAAGAGGCTCAAAAAGATGCCGAGAAATTTTTGGAAAAAGTAAACATGCTAGGTAAAAAAGATGCTTACCCTTCTAATTTATCTGGTGGACAACAACAACGTATTGCCATTGCACGAGGATTAGCTATGGGTCCTGATGTCTTATTATTTGATGAACCAACCAGTGCATTAGATCCTGAAACGATCGAAGATGTGCTAGACGTTATGAAAAAATTAGCTAAAGAAGGCATGACAATGATCGTTGTTACCCATGAGATGGGATTTGCACGTGAAGTGGCTGACCGGGTCATTTTTATGGCTGACGGAGAAGTCCTTGAAGATCGCGAAACGATTCCGTTCTTTGAGAACCCTAAAGATGAACGTGCCAAACAATTCTTAAGTAAAATCATCAATCATTAATTTAATAGGAGGACTTTTCAGATGAAAAAATTAAACAAGCCATCTCTTTTTCTTCTTTTACTCCTGCCAGTCTTTTTGCTTGCTGCCTGTGGTTCTCAGAGTGCAGCTACAGTAGATATAACAGAACGCATAGAAGAAAAACCAACCCTTACATGGGGTGTAAAAGTGGATACCAATCTTTTTGGTCTTTATGATATCAAATCTAGTGAGATCCGTGGTTTCGATATCGACATTGCTAAAGCCATTACAGAAGAACTGACCGGTGATGCAGCTAACGCTGAATTCGTTGAAGTAACTTCTAAGACGCGTATCCCACTATTAAAAAACGGCAATATCGACGCTATTATCGCGACGATGACGATCACCGAAGAACGAAAAGAACAAGTCAATTTTTCAAATGTTTATTTTGATGCTGGGCAAGCTCTACTAGTTCCAAACGACAGCTCTATTCAAGGTCTAGACGATGTATCTGCTGATACAACCGTTCTAGCGGTTAAAGGATCTACTTCCGCAAAAAATATTCGTGAATTGGCTCCTGAAGCGAATGTTTTAGAATTAGAAAATTATTCTGAAGCATTTACAGCTTTACAATCCGGACAAGGGGATGCCGTTACGACAGACAATGCTATTTTATTAGGGATCATTGCAGATAACCCAGGTTACCGATTAGCTGGTGGGATCTTTACGCAAGAACCTTATGGTATTGCAATAAATAAAGGCCAGGATGCCTTTTTAAATGAAGTAAACGAAGCCTTGGATACTATCAAAGCCAATGGTGTATACGATGAAATTTACGCTGATTGGATCCCTAAATTAGACTGATCATCTTAGAGCTGCATATAAAAAAGCAGTACATTTACTGCTAAGAAATAAAAAAGCGAGGTGCACCTATGTTAACGATCTTAACAACCTACCCAGATGTTTTAATTGATGGGTTTCTAAATACATTATACTCAAGTATTATTGCCTTATTTTTTAGTCTGATCATTGGTACTTTGATGGCTATTTTACAATTATCTAAAACTAAATGGATCAACCTCTTGGCAAATGCTTACGTAGAGTTTTTCAAGAACATTCCGCTTTTGATCATTGTGATGTTCTTTTACGTCGTCATTCCCTTATATTGGTTCTCGATGAATGGCTTCACAGCCGGTACGATTGGTTTAACGATCTACACTTCTGCCTTTATTGCGGAAACAGTCCGTGCTGGGATCATGGGCGTACCTAAAGGTCAAACAGAAGCTGGTCTTTCAACTGGTTTGACCCAAAATGAAACGATGCGTTATATTGTATTGCCACAAGCTTTTAAAATTGTGATTCCGCCACTTGGCAATCAATTTATTAATTTGGTGAAAAATTCATCTGTTCTAGCAATGGTCACTGGGCTTGATTTAATGTACCAAGGCGATTTAATTGCCAGTGAAACATTTAATACGTTTGACACGTACATCTTGATTGGCGCAATTTACCTCATCATTACATTACCTTTAACTTATTTGATGGGTTATATCGAACGTCGCTTAAATGTAACATCTTAAAAGGAGGAGAAATCATTTGACTATTATAGAAGCTTTTTCATGGATGAATATCCGCTTCTTACTGGATGGACTTCTCGTAACAGTAGAAGTAGCTTTACTTTCAATTGTCTTTAGTTTCATTATCGGAGCTATTTTAGGTTTGCTCCGGTATATGAAAATTCCCATTTTTTCAAAAATTGTTGGGGCTATTGTTGATTTAGTACGTAATTTGCCTTTGCTCTTAATTATCTTCTTCACTTATTTTGCTTTACCGCAGATCGGTATTCGATTTGATATCTTTTGGTCAGCAGTAGCTGCATTGACCATTTTTGAATCTGCTATGCTTTCAGAAATTATTCGTGCTGGTTTAAATTCTATCCCTTCTGGACAAATGGAAGCTGGGCGTTCTACCGGATTAACTTATCTTCAAACGCTGTGGTTTATTATTATCCCGCAAGCTTTTAAAGCTATGGTTCCTCCAATCGTCAGTCAGCTGATATCTTTGATCAAAGATACTTCACTGGCAACTATCATCTCTTTACCAGAATTAACGCATAATGCCCGGATCATCTATGGTCAAAATACCACTTACGTGATCCCGATGTTTATTGCCTTAGCATTCTTTTACTTTATCATCTGTTACACTTTAGCAAAATTCGCTAAACGTTTTGAAGCAAAATTAACTTAATCAAATAGCCGCTCACTGAGAATAACTTTAGTGAACGGCTATTATTTTGACTTTTTTTCAGTTACGATAGAAAAAAGTTTCTTAGTCAATAAAAAATTGAAAGGACCTTCCTATGACTCCCTTTACAGAACGTGTGATCCAAATCATCCAATCGATTCCAAGTGGAAAAGTAATGACTTACGGTCAAGTAGCTGCTCTCGCTGGCAATTCGCGAGGGGCAAGACAAGTAGTCCGTATCTTGCATTCCATGAGCTCAAAGTACAATTTACCATGGCATCGCATCATCAACGCTAAAGGCGAAGTGGCGATCAAAGATACTGAAGGAGCTTTTACTCAAAAAGATTATTTATTATCAGAAGGTATTGTCTTGAGCGATTCCGGCAAAGTTGATTTAGCTGTTTATCGTTATCATCCAACCGTCGACTGGCTGCTAGAAGATCTTTAAAAGACTCCAGTCAACTCACCCTTTTCAGAAAGGAAGTTGCCTTGAGTCTTTTTTAAATGATTCAATGTTTTTTTTGCCTCGTTGTTGATACTGTGGATGGATATGAAATTCATCCACAGTACCTTCCACTCCTCTCAAATATGTTCCAATAAAGATCAACTTATCCACAAAAGTAGGTATTTTCAGTGGATAAGTTCTGCTAAAATGATTTTAATCACTTGCCATTGTCCATTTCTCATGTCGTCATTTATGGTTATACACAGTTATCAACAGACTGAAACAAGAACTTACATCAAACTCATCCTATTTCTGAATCTCCACTTTATCCTTCACCTGAATTTATACGTTTTCTATTATAAGCATATCATTTTCGTCAAATTTCCAGCTAGAACTATAGGCGACTTCCCAATAATAGTCATCTACATCTTGAAAATAACCACTATATCCGCCCCAGCTAACTTTCACAGGTTCTTTTACGATCTTCCCACCATTTTGCCTTACGAGTTCGATCAAGTCATCCACTTCATTTTCTGATTTCACATTGCAGGCTAATGTGATCCCGTTAAATCCTCTGTCCTTCATTACTGGTGGATCGGCTTCATTAATATCCTTGGCTAATTCTTTTATCGGAAATAATTCTAGCTTACTGCCTTGATTATTAAAAAAAACAATTGCCGGTGTATCAGCTTTTTCATAGGTTTCAAACCCGATACCTTTATAAAAGGTTAGTGCAGCTTTCATGTCTTTTACACCTAGACAAACTAAATTGATCCGATTCATTTTAAGGTCCCCTCCTATAACGATTCGATCAAGAATTGATCTTCCTTTGTTAATGCAAAGTCAAATAATTTTAAATTAGTTATCTGATGCTCCTCGTTATGTGATTTTGGGATAACTACCACACCTCTTTGGATTTGATAACGCAATAAAACTTGTACCCAATTTTTCCCATAGTTTTCAGCGATATGATTTAATTTATTAATTTGCTCTGGAGTGACTTTGCTTAGCGGTCCCCACGCTATTGGCACAACGTCCGTTTTAAGTAAATAATCGATCAATTCATGATTCCATGTATGTGGATTTGATTGAATTTGGTTCACTGCCGGTTGAATACGAGCAAAGTTATGCACAGTTTCCAACATCTCAATGGTAAAATTAGATACTCCTATCGACTTGATTTGTCCTTTATCCACAAATGATTCTAAAACTTCCCATGTATGTTTTAACTTTTCTTCATCTTCGATCGGATGATGGATCAAATATAAATCGATGTAATCTGTTTTCAAGTTTTCTAAACTCTTCAATACCGTTTTTTCAACGGATTCTTTTGAACCAATATAAGCATTGTCTGCAGGAATTTTTGTTATAATATAAAATTTTTCGCGAGGTATACCGCTTTCAAGAATAGTTGTTCCAACTCCCGCTTCATTTCGGTAAGAAATAGCGGTATCTATTAAGCGGTATCCAGCTTTTATAGCTGACTTCAACGCACTGAAATCTCCATTCAATTCTCCATTGTATCGGTTGCCTTCTTTACCATACGTATTCGTTCCCGTTCCAACTGCTGGTATAGCTAGTCCATTTGCTAAAGTGATCGTTTGCATTGGCTCGTTCCCCTTTACTATTTCCTTAAATTACTTCTCTACTCTAATAATAAGTATTCTAATTGTTCTAAGTCAAGTTTCAAGTGTTCTTAGATTAAATAAATCTATGTAAAATTAGTTACAGTTGTTGCTCAAATAAAAAAAACTGCTTCTCTATTAGATAGAAGCAGTTTTTATCAAACATATTTTATTAATTATTCAGCAACAGTAGTTTCTCCAGTAACAGTACCTTCATCTAATTTTGCAGCATCCATTAATTCTTGAGAATCAAATGTTACGTCTCCTTCAACTGTCGATTCAAAAAGTTCGAATCCTTCAGCTTTTACGATAACGTCTCCAACGAATGTTCCATTTTGGATTCTAAAGTTAGGTGATTCAACAGTCATCATAGGTGCTGTTAAAGTAAATTCATCCGTTACATTGCGGTCTTCATCTTGAGCATACAATGCTAATTTACGGTAAACATCTGTACTTTCATCATCTTTGTCGTAGAAAGTCCCAGCAACAATTAAATCTTCAGATACAGTAACGTCATCTGTTATAGCATAAATCCAAGTACCTTCTGCACTAAGTCCTGCCACTACATCTGCAGGGTCATTACTGATTGACGCAGTTGTAACTACTTCTGCACTTTCTGTAGTTGAAGAAGCCATTTCTGCACTCTCTACAGTTGAAGAAACTGTTGAAGCATCTTCTGCTGTTTCTTCATTATTGCCACAACCTGCCAAAATAATAAGTGATGCACAAACTCCTAAAAATAAACCTCTTTTTTTACTTGATTTAACCATCATATTTCCTTACCCCCAATTTTTTTTATGCGTTTCCAAAGCTACCAACACAATTTTTGAAGAAGAATTCAAACGTATTAATACCTTTAGTTATATCATACAATATCTTTGTGAATTGTTCAACTTGTTTCGCTTAAAAAATAATATTTTATTGTTTTTGTGACAGAAACCGGAGAGTATTCTTCTCTTTTTTCAAGGACCCGTTTATCACTTTATTCCTTTTTAAACTAGCTTGACTTGAAAATACTGGTTATATTTACTCTTTATACTGTTATTCTCTAGATTTTCAGTTGATTACTACTCTCTGATATCATGCTAACTTTCCTTATCTATTCTTCTAGTGAACTACTGCACATAAAAGCCAGTTTATCAATGCCTGCCTACAGGAGACTAAGTATACTGTGTTTCTTGCTAATTTTCTAAAACGTTAACCAGGTTAAGGATCATCATTTGCTTATGGAGTATCCCATAAAAAATCGGCTACTAGTGCATCTACTTGAGTATTTTCATGCAGTTGACTATGATAGGCTTTTAATCCAGTAATGACTTCGTAGCGGTACTCTACCCCATTCGTTTGCATTAAATGACTAATAGCCAGTCCACTTTTGATTGGAACGATACCATCTCCTTCTGATTCATCTTGTATGTCCCCCACGATATTCAGCATTGTCGTTTCTTTAGGGTAATTCTGGATACCAGCAGCAAAATCTCTGTACCGCTCACTCATGACCAAAGGACCATTCTGGTTCAGCTCGTCAAGAGTCTGCTCTTCATTGCCTGTCACAAAGTCATTAAAGGGTGCACCGATTGCAACAAATCTATTGACCGTTGGAAGAGAGCCCTCACTCCCATAGGTGATCAGATACCTTAAACTGCTCACCGCTCCCATAGAGTGACCGACTAAATTAACTTCATCGATTTGGTGCATGTTATTTAAATAGGACAACACAGCTTTGATCCAATCAGCTTGGTTCCATTCATTGTTTTTACTGTCTGCAAATACTACCAGGATCAATGGGTTATTTGTTTGCTCTTGCCATTCACCTGTTTCAGAAACACTGCCATCCGGCTGAACGGTTACAGTTAAAACTTTCTTTCCAAAACTAAGGGCTTCAAAACGCGACACCATTCCACTAAAGGTGCCTTCTGATCCTTTGTAGCCATGAATAAACAACGTTGGAACGGCTATCTTATCTGGAGTCAGCGGCTCAGACGAGTCACTACTGGAAAGACTGATTTCACTGGTATCTATTGAATTGGATGCAACCGGTACTTGACCTTCTTTAACAGACTCCGTTATTTTCTCATTTCCACACCCCATACTTATAAAACCGAATAAAATAACTAGGAAAGAAACTAGAAATGACTTTCTCATAAATTACCCCTCCTGACTGCTTTTCACCTGTATCATGAATTCTCTATGCTAATTTATTAAAAAACTTATACATCTCAATTGTTTAACGAATAGCGTTGGTATTACAAAAATTCTTCTGGAATAAGCGATTTTACTTATACCTCAGAAGCTTCTCAATTTACCCATTTATCAATTAAAAGTTATAATATATCTTTTATACTAATGGAAACGATACCTTTTATGCAATTTTAATCCCATTATTTTGTACTGTTACTCTTGCCCAGCTTCTAAATAACGGTATAGGTTACTATCCATTGGTGTTATAAATTTTAGAAGCATTTCAACAACTTTTTTCTTGCCACCATTTTGAACAGGTTTTTCTAATTCAACAATAGACTCTTTTAACGGTATCACTTCACCTAAATAATAAAACTCAGTTCCTTCATTATCTGATTTTTTGGCAAAAACGCGTATATTCCAGTCATCTGGGTGCATTAATTTTTGAACTTCAGGGGAGTTCATCGTTCTAGGCGCTTTTGTGAACCACTTCATTGTTGAAGTATCCAATAGTTCATCTTCATAAGCCATTTGTGCCCCTGAAAAATTCTCTCCTTTTTTGAGCGTTACAAAAATAACAAATTCTCCTTTGCTTGCTGTATACCCACCAATATTTTGATCAACCATTTGTTTTTCCCAGTTCAATAGACGCAGGACATCTTTTCGCTTATATTTTTGATAGCGTGTTAATGGCTCTGAAGAATTATAGCTTGTTGACTTGAGTTGTCCAGTTAAAAGAATATCTGTCATCAAATGGGTAAAGTAATCATTTGTCATTGCTTGTTTAAACAAAAACGATAAACCGACTTGATCATTCGTCTTCTCAATAAATGATTGTCCTTTATAAGTGGAAGCAATCGAACCGGTATAAAAGTCCAAACTTAATGTATTTAAAACAGAATTCACCATTTCATCAGTTGCTAGGACACCGTGCTGTTCAAACAACTGATGAATTTCTTCTAATGTCAGATTTTTTTCAGGCTCACTCATCATTTTTTGTAATAAAATTAATTCTTGTTTACGCATCCCAGGTAAGAGTTCGCGTGAAGCAATCGTTAAAAATCGATTTTCCATTTGGCAAAGGATTCCTTCATTTTGTTTGATATTAGCTAAAAAGTCATAATAGCTCGTCTTTTTATTGGCTATCAAGACAGGATCTAACGTTTTTTGTTCTTGAAAGTCTTTCAGGTATGGTACTCGTCCAAGACGGTTGAAGAGCAGTTCAAAGGTCTTTTTTAATTCGCTCATGCTATCCATCGATACTTGATTGATTGACGAGAAAATGTGTTGTTTTGCAATTCTTTCAAAATTCACAGAGGAAACGCCTGAAATAAAATTGGTATCAAATGTGTCTTTACGTAAATTATTCTTATCTCTGGACATATCTCCAGACAACGCCATTGGAATCATATAATTATTTTTATAGTTACCGATAAAATCAATCACAGTGACATATTCTTTTGAAGAATCTTTTCTTAAACCACGCCCTAATTGTTGGATAAAAATAATGTTGGAGGCTGTATTTCGAAGCATTACCACTTGATTGATTTTTGGAATATCAATACCTTCATTAAAAATGTCCACGGTAAAGATGTATTCAATTTCGCCATTTTCTAACCGTTGAACTTGTTTTTCTCGTTCGTCTAACGAATGATCTCCAGAAAGATAAGAACTAGGATGGTATTTTTCCGTGAATAATAAGGCTAAAGCCTTGGCTTCTTGTTTACGACTGCAAAAAACTAATCCTTTGGGCGTATTACCAGAACAACCATAGTAATCAAGTTTTTCTAATAAATAAGTAGTCCGTTCTTCTTCAATTAGATTCTTCAAATCGGTGGCTTCAGATATCAGTTCACCATTTTTTTCATAATCCGTGACCCCAAAATAATGAAATGGACAAAGCATTTCTTCTTCTAACGCTTCTTGAAGACGGATCTCATAAGCAATATTGTAATCAAATAATTCGAAAACATTAAACCCATCCGTTCTTTCTGGCGTTGCAGTCATTCCTAATAAAAAATCCGGTTGAAAATAATCTAGTACTCTATGATAAGATTGAGCTCCAGCTTTATGAACTTCATCGATCAATATGTAGTCAAAGTGATCTTTAGCAAACTGTTGTAGAACAAGATCTTTTGAAATCGTTTGGATCGTTGCAAACAAATAATTTGCACTTATTTCTTTTTTATTTCCAGAAAGAATACCAAAATTTTCTTTATTCCCACCAATAATTCTTTGATAGTCACTTTTTGCTTTATTCAAAATTTGTTCTCTGTGGACTATAAACAAGACTCGTTTTGGTTTAGCCTGCAAGACATCAAAAGCCGATAAATAAGTCTTACCAGTTCCTGTAGCAGAAATGACCAATCCTTTTTTTGCTCCAGTTTCTCTTAATTCTTTCAAATTATTCAATGCCATTTTTTGCATTTTATTCGGTGTGATATAGGCGATTCCTTCATCAGTTAATGTCTGTTCCTGAATATTGTTTACTTCTCTAGAAAAAGTCATAGGTTGATAAGTTTTTTTATAATTACGAATCCATTCATGCGTCAGCCTTTGAGCTTCTTGCCATTCTTGATCCATATGCACTTGTATCTCTCGCAACATTTGACCATGTTCGTACGACGTTAATCGAACATTCCATTCGTAATTGATTTTTAATGCACTCATCGTTAAATTCGAACTGCCGATGATAAAAGAATGGAACCCTTGTTGCTTAAAAAGGTAGCCTTTAGAATGAAATCCTTGTTGCTTTGAAATACGTACTTCTATATTCGGTATCTTTAATAAATCTTCAAAGACAGCCGGTTGGTTGAATGCTAAGTAAATTGAAGTCACTATTTTTCCTTTGATTCCCTGTGTATGTAAATCTGCTAGTTTGGTTTTTAATGCTGCTAATCCAGCTTGAGTTAAAAAAGCTACAGAGAAAAAGAATTCATCACAAGAATCTAATTCATTTTGTAACACATTTAGCATAAACTGTTTGTTCTTTGAGTCATTAATAATAAATTTTGGATCATACAAAGAAGCTCCAACTTTATGATCAACGAAAGCTTTTTTCAAAGATTGCTCTAAAATATCCGTCATAAGCTTACCTTTTCTTTCATTAATTTTTCAACTGCTGGTATATCTGCTGGTGCCCATTGTAAGCTATTTAGTTCTACTGGCTTTAACCATTCCACTGCACTATGTTCAGTCAACTGTGGCACACCTTTTTTCAGACTACAAATGAAGGTTGTTAAGTTTACTAATCCGAAATCATATTGGTAGCTGGTTACTTCAAATTGTTTAGCTTGGACCTCTACTTCGATCCTTAATTCTTCTCTTAATTCGCGAATCAAAGCCTCATGAGGCGTTTCACCGACTTCAATTTTACCGCCAGGAAATTCCCACATGTGTCCCAGAGATTTATCTTCTCCTCTTTGTGCACACAAAACCATACCATTCTTTATGATGATAGCACCTACAACATTTATAGCTTTCAATAGATTCACTTCTTCCTTTTTATTTCATATTCTCATTTTATCATTAGCGTTCTTAACTTTAAAGATCAAGTTACTAGAAAAAAACTACTTATATAAGCAAACGATTCTTTTTTATTCTATTGCAGATATGAATAAATCCACAAAAAAAGCCTAGAACTCAAAAGTTCTAGGCAAAAAGTATCAATCAATAAGTAGATTGGATTGGCTTTATTTTTTCTTTTTAAAAATTGACTTAGCAGCGCGTTTCATAACATCCATGAAACTTAAGGACTGTACCATATGACTTGGCTCTACATATTTTTGGATAGCTCGAAGAACTTTCTTAGGATCTTTAGAAGAAAAAGTAAACGTTCCTGATTTCTTCGTTTCAATCGCATAACGTGGGATCCATTTCCCCTTAAATACCACAGAGGCGATAACTTTTTCTACTTCTTCCCACGGGATTTGGATATATTTACGAGCGTCACGGGCATTAAAAAATTCGAACCCATTATCACCAATCATAATTTTCCCATAGTCTGTTAATCCCGTAAAAGCGGTGGCATCTATTACCAAGTCTACCTGTGTATTAATTGATTCAACCATTCTATCCGCTCCATTTCTTTAACTTGTTATATTCATTATACGTTGTTTCAAATGATTTAGGCAATATAAAAAGTGGCTGAGAGAATCCCAGCCACTTTTTATATTGAGACTATTAGCGCTTCACAGATTTCAAATATACTTTATATTATAGAAGTCCGATTACATGTCCAACAATTCCGACTACGAATAAGCCAAGAATAATTACGATTGGGCTAACTTTTTTCTTAAGCAACCACATACAACCCATTGTTAAAGCTAATGCAGCTAAACCTGGGATCAATTGATCCAAGTTGTTTTGTAAAGTTGTTACTTTAGTACCTGAAAGTGCCAATCCTGAGTTTACTTGTTCAAAAGCTTGACGAACACCTTCACCGCCATTAGGAAGTTCATCCCATACAATAAATGCTCCATCGTCTAATTGAACTTCAGAAACAACTGGTTTGAAACTAATCGATACCCAACGCTGTACCAGTGATGCCAGTACGAACATACCTAGAATTGATGCACCTTTTGTAATATCTTGTAATAATCCGCCTGAAAGATCATCAGTGATTTTAGAACCAGCTGTATAGCCAAGTTCTTGTGTATACCACATGAATCCCCAACGAATTAGGTTCCAAGCTACGAAGAAAATGATTGGTCCAAGAATACTTCCACCCATTGCTAATGATGCTCCTAGAGCACCTAACATCGGACGTACAGTAAACCAGAAGACTGGATCGCCAACACCGGCTAAAGGACCCATCATCCCAACTTTAACCCCTTGAATTGCTACGTCATCAACTGGTGCGCCATTAGCACGTTCTTCTTCAAGTGCTAATGTAACTCCAAGAATTGGTGAAGCAATATATGGGTGAGTATTAAAGAATTCCAAGTGACGTTTTAACGCTGCTGCTCGGTCCTCTTGAGTTGAATATAATTTTTTAATTGCTGGGATCATTGCATATGCCCAACCACCATTTTGCATACGTTCATAGTTCCAAGAACCTTGGATGAACGTTGAGCGCCATGCTACGGATAAGCGATCTTTTTTTGTTAACTCAATTTTTTCTGCCATGTCTCTTCTCCTCCTTCGGAATTAATAATCGTTTAAGATATCGCCTAGTGGGTCACCTGAGCTGCTTCCGCCGCCATTTGATGAGCCTCCCATTTTAGAAAGGTTCAAGTAAATTAGAGCAAGAGCTACGCCAATTGCACCAAGAGCAATAAGTGTTAGTTGTGAAATAGCTGCTACTACAAAACCGATAATGAAGAACGGCCATACTTCTCTTGTTGCCATCATGTTGATTACTAATGCATAACCAACCGCAACAACCATTCCTCCACCAATTGCCATACCTTCAGTTAACCATGCTGGCATTGACTCTAAGAAAGATTGAACAGTTTGTGCTGGGATGAATAAAAGTGCTGCTGCAGGAATTGCAATACGAACTCCTTGCATAGCTACTGCTGATAGATGTAACATTTCGATTTTTCTGAAATTACCATCTTCAGCTGCGCTATCCATTAAATGTACGATAGGTACAGCTAATGTACGAACAACCATTGTTAAGAAAAGTCCTGCTACTGCAAGTGGAACCGCAATTGCGATCGCTGCTGGAACTCCGGCAACGCCTTGTCCACCTAATACTAAAATAATTGCTGATGCAACTGATGCTAATGCAGCATCTGGTGCTACGGCTGCTCCGATGTTTGCCCAACCAAGTGCAATCATTTGAAGCGTTCCGCCAAGAACAATACCTGCTGTCAAATTACCAGTTGCTAAACCGATTAATGTACATGCCACTAGTGGTTGATGGAATTGGAATTCGTCTAAAATCCCTTCCATACCTGCTAGGAAAGCAATAAGAATTACTAGAACCATTGATATAATACTCATAATAGGCCTCCTATTTAATTTATTTTTATTTTACTGCACGTGATAATTCATTTTTTGCTTTTTTAATAAGGTCTTCCATATTAGCGCTAGAATCATTTGGTACTTTACGTACATCAAATTTAATGCCTTTTGCTTTCATTTCTTCAAAAGCTTTTACATCTTCTTGTCCCATAGAAAGAACTTTATTAACGACAACTTTACCAACTGAATGTGCTAGAGAACCAACGTTAACTTCTTTAATGTCTACGCCGCCTTCCATAGCTCTGATAACATCTTTTGGATTTTCGAATAACAATAATGCTTTCGTATTTCCAAAACGAGGATCCTTAGAAATTTCAATCATTTTATCGATTGGAACAACGTTAGCTTTAACTCCCGGAGGTGCTGCCTGTTCGATCAATCTTTTACGAAGATCATCTTTAGCTACTTCATCTGAAACGATAAGAATGCGACTTGGTAACACAGATTTTGTCCAAGCTGTTGCTACTTGACCATGCAACAAACGAGAATCCACACGTGCCAATACTATCTTGATTTTACCGTCACCTAATACTGTACCTGGTGGGATCGAACCTTGAACTGGTGCAGCAGCTGCACTAGCAGTTGGTGCTGGTTCTAATTCTTCTGGTCTAATTCTTACGCCTTCTTTTGCTGTTTCAATAACATGTGCTGCAATTTCTTGAGCTGAAGTCATTGATAGACGAGATGCATAAGCTTCAATTACCATTGGTAAATTCAATCCAGAAACGATTGCCCATTTATCTTTGCGTTCTTCAAACAATGTGTTAGCTTGATTAAATGGAGTACCTCCCCATAGATCAACTAAGAATAATACTTCATCTTGATCGTCAAATGATGCAATTGCAGTTTTCATTTTTGCTTTTACATCTTCTGGGCCTTCACTTGGCATAAGGGTAATAGCTTTAACATTTTCTTGTTCTCCAAAAATCATTGCGCCAGATTGCAAGATGCCTTCAGCGAATTCGCCATGGCTTGCTAGTATAATTCCTACCATACTTCTACCTCCTAAATAATTTATTTCTACTTTTATAATTAGACTCGACTAACAGAATTGATTTTTTTCTTTTTATTAGTTTTTGTCTAACCTTCGAACACCTTACTAATTGCTAACACCACCGCCACCTTTCATTTGCAATCTAACCGTTTACAGTTTAGATCACTTCAATAGTATTATTAATATTGTCCATTACTTATTATAATGCAAATATCGTGCCAACTTTAGTGTATCGATCTGAAAAGCTTTAAAACCAGCATTTAAAAGCGGAACAAAAACATATTACTGATACACTAATTAGTGTATCAGTAATGTGTTTTTCGTTTTTTAACTTTTTTATCTTTAGTGTATTATTTGAATTCTAGGTTTACAACATTTTTTGTAATTCTTGGATATCATTTATTCTTATATCTGATTTCTGCAGTTCTTCTTCTGTTCCAAAACCATAATTACAGCCTATAGTAACTATATTATGGTAGTGGCCAATTTCAAAATCATGTATGCGATCTCCTACAATAAGAAATTTTTCTTTATATTGATCTCTAAATTTCTGGAAAATGTCGTATTTAGGGATATACCCAAAAGACTCTGTACAATACATATCAATGAAGTAATGATTTAACTGAAAGGCTTGCTGATGTGCTTTCATATAATCATTGCTGCAATTACTTAAAAAAATAAGTTTATATCCCTTACTGTTTAAGTAAGCCAAAGTTTCTAAAGCTTTTGGATAGAGTATCGCTTCTTTTGCAAAAGCTTTTTTTAATAAGGTTTCTCCTATGATTTTTGAAGCTGCTTTTTGGTATTCAGCAGCTAAATCAGGCATGAAGTTTTCCCACATATCTTTACTGCTATACCCTAACCATTTAGTGATTTCTTCGTCTTTCCAATCTTTTGGGACAGCCTTTTGATTATCGATCAAGTAGTTGTAAGCAATTTTAAAAGCAGCAATATAGTTTGCCGTACTATCTTGTAAAGTACCATCGTAATCAAAAACAATCGTCTGAATGTTCTTTAGTCTTGGTTCATTCATGATCAGAACTTATATAGCTTTCAGTAAATTAGCCATTTCAATGGCTGAAACAGCTGAGTCATACCCTTTATTTCCAGCTTTAGTACCAGCGCGCTCAATTGCTTGTTCAATATTATCTGTCGTTAAGACACCGAACATTACAGGTACACCTGTGTTCATTGCAGCTGTAGCTACTCCTTTTGAAACTTCAGCACACACATAATCATAGTGCGATGTAGCTCCCTTGATCACAGCTCCTAAAGTAATAATAGCATCATACTTTCCTGAAGCTGCCATTTTCTGTGCAACTAACGGGATCTCATAAGCTCCGGGTACCCAGACAACTGTGATTTCTTCCTCTAACATACCGTGTCTTTTCAACCCATCCACTGCACCACTCAATAATTTTGAACCAATAAACTCATTAAACCGTGCAACTACGATTCCTACTTTTAAATCTTTAGCAATTAATTGTCCTTCGAATACGTTCATTTTTTATTCCTCCAGTTAAGCTATTTTTTTAGTCGTGCATATTTCTTTATTTTAATAGTTCAAATAATGTTTCATTTTTTCTTGCTTGGTTTTTAGATAGGCTTCATTTTCTCTATAAGCCTCCATTTGAAGCGAGACTCTTTCCACAATATCTAAACCATATTTTTTCATACTTTCTACTTTCAGTGGATTATTGGTCATCAGACGCAGTTGAGAAACACCCAAATCATCAAAAATTTGTTTGCTTTCATAGTATTCTCGCATGTCAGCTGGGAAACCTAGCGCCAAGTTCGCTTCGATTGTATCGTATCCTTGATCTTGAAGTGCATATGCTCTTAGTTTATTGACCAATCCGATACCACGACCCTCTTGTCGCATATACACCAAAGCACCACGACCTTCATCAGCAATGTGTTTCATTGCTGCATCTAACTGTTGACCACAGTCGCATTTTTTAGAACCAAACACATCACCTGTTAAGCATTCTGAATGGATACGGCAAAGTACTGGCTCCCCATCGCTAACATCACCCATGACCAAAGCAACATGGTGTTCACCCGTAATTGCATGTTCATAGCTGTAAATCTCAAAATCGCCGTATTTGGTGGGTAATAGTGCTTTAGATTGACGGAAAACAATCTGTTCTTTGGTTTTACGATACTCAATCAAGTCGGCAATCGTACCGATTTTTAATTGATGCTCTTTGGCCAAATCCAACAACTCATTTCTCCTTGCCATTGTTCCATCTTCACTCATGATCTCACAACATAACCCAGCAGGTTGTAACCCTGCTAAACGCATCAAGTCGACTGTTGCTTCTGTATGTCCATTCCGGACCAATACACCTCCGTCAACAGCTTCTAACGGAAACATATGCCCTGGTCTTCTAAAATCTTCCGGTTTTGCATCATCGGAAACTAACCTCATAGCTGTCAATGATCGTTCCACAGCCGAAATCCCAGTTGTGGTCTCTACATGATCTACTGAAATAGTAAAAGCTGTTCCATGGTTATCTGTACTATCCAGACTCATTTGTGACAAGCCTAACTTTTTAGTATAGCTTTTGGCTATGGGCATACAGATGAGACCTTTAGCATAACTAGCCATAAAGTTCACATTAGCTGTTGTAGCAAACTCAGCAGCACAGATAATGTCTCCTTCGTTTTCTCTATCTTCATCATCTACCAGTAATATATTTTTTCCAGCTCTCAAATCGGCAAGTAATTCTTCAATTGTATTAAACATATCTCTCTCCATTCTGTTCTAAAAGAACCCATTTTCTTTTAAAAAGCCTTTCGTTACTTGACTCTTTTGAACGCGCTCTTTCGAATCTATTCCTAATAACTTTTCGACATACTTTCCGATCATATCGCATTCAAGATTGACGGTGCTCCCAGGCTGCTTCTGCAGCAAAACTGTTTCCTCTCCTGTATGCGGGATCACAGAGACTTGGAAAGACTGGTTATCCACAGTCACGACCGTCAAGCTTACACCATCAATAGCTATGGAGCCTTTTTCAATAATGTACCGTAACAATTCAGGACTTGTTTCAACCGTGATCCAAACAGCGTTGCCATCACGTCTAAATTCTCTTATCTGACCTGTCCCGTCGATGTGACCACTAACCATATGTCCGCCAAGCCGAGTTGCCAAACTCAATGCCCGTTCCAGATTGACGTAACTTCCAGGAGCTAATTCGCCTATGTTAGTCCTTTTCAAGGATTCGGACATGACATCCGCCTCAAAAAAATCTTTTTCTATTTTTGTCACTGTCAAACAAATACCGTTTGTCGAGATACTGTCTCCGATATGCGTTCCTTGCAACACTTTTTGACCTTTAATTCTAAGAACTGAGGACTTTTCAGCTTGTTTGATTGATTTAATGATTCCCATTTCTTCAATAATTCCAGTAAACATATATTACCTCCGATCAATCGATTTTTACTTATCCATATATCCTTCCAAAAACAGATCCTCTCCGACCATCACAGCCGTCAACCGATTGATTTGGAAAGCATTTTTTAATGATAGGATACCTGCTCCTTCAACAGCCGTTTTAGCATTTTTTCCTCCGATTATTTTTGGTGCAATATAGGTTTGTATTTTGTCCACAATATTTTCTTCCAAAGCCGAAAAGTTTAAGGTAGCTCCGCCTTCCAACAGAATACTATCGATACCCATAGCACCTAATGTTCTCATTAATTCTCGTAAATTTACTCTCCCAGATTTCTCTTTGGTCATGATGACTTCAATACCCATTTGCTTTAAGCTCATTAATTTTTCTCTGTCGGCTCTTTTAGTAGTGGCGATAATTGTTTTAGCTTTATCTTGATCCGTCAATATGGTTGAAGCAATCGGGATCCTTAGCTGACTATCCACAACGATTCTGACAGGATTGTTGCTGTTTGGAATTCTAGCAGTTAATTGCGGATCATCTTTAATAACTGTTTCTACTCCTACCATGATTCCAGACAATTCATGTCGTAGGAAATGTACTTGTTTTCTAGCTTTTTCACCAGAGATCCATTGCGATTCGCCAGTCACCGTGGCGATTTTACCATCTAAGGACATCGCATTTTTCATAACGACAAAAGGTTCTTTAGTGACAATGTATTTTATAAAAATCTCGTTCAATCGTTGGCTCTCTTCTTCTAACAGACCCGAGACTACCTCAATCCCATTCTTACGAAGCCTTTCAATTCCTTTTCCAGCAACTAGCGGATTTGGATCGAGTGTTCCCACGACTACCCGCTTAATTTTCTTATCTATCAGTAAGTCTGAACAGGGAGGAGTCTTCCCAAAATGGGAACAAGGTTCTAGTGTGACATATAGCGTTGCTCCGCTCACATCTTCTTTTGTTGATGCGATAGCATTTACTTCCGCATGTGGCTGTCCATATTTTTCGTGATAGCCTTGTCCGATAATTCTTCCATCTTTCACGATCACAGCTCCAACTAAGGGATTCGGGGCTGTCCAGCCTTTGCCTTTTTTTGCTAGGCCCAGTGCCATTCTCATATATAGTTCATCCAACACTCTCACTCCATTCAAAATAAAAAAGCCCAAAGAATTAATTCTCAGGGCTTTTGTCATTTTTGTTTGCAAGGCTCAACAAATAAATCCGCATACACTGTACTCGGTTACTTTTGAACTCTTTAAACTTTGTCTTCGCTTTATCCAGACTATACTGTCGGCTTCGGAATTTGACCGAATCTGCCTTACGGCTCGTGGGCTTTACCACCGGTAGGGACTTGCACCCTGCCCTGAAGACTATTCAATTTTTACAACTCTACACAAAAAAGCCCCAGACTTTTACATCCAGGGCTTCGACTTATGGCTAAATAAGACTATTTAATAGCTGCTTAATAAACTAATGATTCCCATAAATCTTAAAATAAGACCTCAGTTATCCAAGTTTTTCTGCAATCGATTTGTCTTCGCTTTATCCAGACTATACTGTCGGCTTCGGAATCTGACCGAATCTGCCTTACGGCTCGTGGGCTTTTACCACCGGTAGGGACTTGCACCCTGCCCTGAAGACTATTTAATTTTATAAGGTAAGAGTATCTTGAAATACAGTATATGTCAATATTTTTTCAGTTTTAATTTTCTGACACCTTTGTTAAGGAGCAAAATGTGCAGCCACAACTAACTTTGGCTCTGTTAGATATCTCTTTTATTGTAGCCTATAAACCCGACGCCAGAAAGAACTATACCTACTATACTCAACGTGCTCAAAGGAAACCAAGCAAGTTCTTCATTTGGAAGTTGCGGTATGTGGTAGAAAGCTGATAAATTATTCAACCACGCTGGAAATTCGAGTAGGTTGCCCAGATAAAGGACTAAAAAGGTAAAAAATACGTAGGACCAAACTAAAATCGCTCCCTTAGGGAAAGCTCCTACTAGTAATGTCGTTAAACCCAGCACCACCCAAATAGCTGGAATATAGACAAGTGAAGCCATTAAAATGGTCCCTAAATCAATACTTTTTTCCATTACTTGACTTGCCGAAGCATACAGCCCTAGTCCAATCAACAATTGCATCACTATTGCTGTAAAAAAAGCTACGGCATAGCGACTACCCAAAATTTTATTGCGAGAAACAGCTCGGCTATAAAAGTTGTCCGTTCGTCCTTGCCTTTCTTCTTTTTTTAATTTTAACAAGATAGAAATGCCAGGAATAGCTGCAAAAACAGACACGATACCGATCAATAATGTGACAAATTGTTCTGTCATAGAAGCAGTCGTACTATCTGATAAAATCCCTTGGACCAATTCAAAGTCTGAGAAGTAAGTTTCTAAGTCTCCTAAAATGGCACCGTAAGCAATACTCATTAAAAAAATACCAATAGCCCATGAAATAATGGTTCCTTTTTCTAACCGCCAAGTTAAACCAATCTGGCTTTTTAAAAAAGATGAGGCCTGGATTTTTCCTTTTCGATCAGGCAGCAGCCCCGCGTTGATATCTCTTTTATGATCCAGATAAAAGGCACCTACCAATAAAACTGTAGCTCCACAGACCAAAGCAATAACCGGCCACCATTCGTTTCCAGCAAATACATTTGTTCGAACAGTCCATCCTAAAGGAGAAAATAAAGACAATGTCTCATTACTGACATCTCCGATTGCTCTTATGATATAAGCTGTTATCAATGCTCCAAAAGAAATAGCTATCGCTCCTCTTGTCGTTTGTGCAACTTGTGCAGCAACCGTTGCAACTCCTGCAAAGAATAAGCCTGTACTTGCAAGAGCAGCACTATAGAGCAAAGAAGATTCTAAATAAAACACTTCTTGGTCAACTAATTCTAAACCTGTCGATAGAAGTATGAATACTAAGATGTTTACAATTGCCATCAGTATTGCAGCAGCTGATAAATAAGACAACCGTCCAACTGGTAAAGCTCGAATGAGTTCCAAACGGCCTTCTTCTTCATCCATTCTCGTACTTGAGGTGACAAGCAAGATATTCATAATACTCACTGCAATAGCCGAAAACAGCAATAATTCACTTGCAAAGATTGTTCCCAGATTAAATGATTCAATCTCATAAGCCTTTCCCAGCATAGCTACCATAGCTGGATTTTGCATCGTTAAGCCAAATTCAACGATTTCTTTTTGACCTGTATATATAGTTGTATAGGCCGTTAAGGATACCATTGAAACACTAACCAAACCGATTATCCACAAGCTGATTTTCAATCTATTCCGCTGAAAAAGCAGTCGTATGATTCGAGTTGTTCCTTTAAATAACTGAGCGACCATTATTAGACACCTTCCTTTGTGGCGCTTAATTTCTCACTATCTCCTTTGTAGTGACGGATAAATAGATCTTCCAGCGTTGGCGGACCACTTTCAAGCTTTAAAACGCCGAATTGGCTGATATGACTAATAATTTTTGCCATTTCTTCATTATCTACCTGGAACGCCCAACCCGCTTTTGTATGGATGACATCATGTACCCCTTTTAAATCGGACAATCCAGTCAGCGTCTCCCGCGTTTCAACGATCAATTTTGAGCGTATCAAATGGCGCATTTGGGATAGAGTCCCTGTTTCAATCAATTCACCTTCGCGAATAATAGCTACCCGATCGCATAATTTCTCAACTTCTGAAAGAATATGGCTCGATAATAAGACGGTCTTTCCTTGTCGTTTCACTTCTAAAATACACTCCTGAAAAATACGCTCCATTAGCGGGTCCAATCCTGCAGTTGGTTCATCAAGAATATATAGATCAGCATCTGACGCAAAAGCTGCGATCAAGGCTATTTTTTGTCGATTCCCCTTTGAATATGCCCGACATATTTTCGATGGATCCAGTTTAAACAGTTGGATCAGCTCATCACGCCGATTTTTATTGCCATTACCACGCATAGTTAAAAATAAATCAATCACTTCACCACCGGTTAGATTAGGCCATAGATCAGCCTCACCCGGAACATACGCTATTCTTTTATGAATTTCTACAGCATCTTTCCAGGCATCTTTGCCAAAAATCGTCACTTGTCCTTCATTAGGTTTTAACATCCCTAACAACACACGGATAGTTGTGGATTTACCAGCACCATTTGGACCAATAAAGCCATATATTTCACCTTCATTTATGGATAGATCTATTTTTTTCAAAGCTGTAAATTTCCCAAATCGTTTAGTCATTCCTTTTACTTCTACGACACTCATTTTCACTCCTCCTGCTGCTCCAATTCTTGATTGGCGGTATCAATCACAATTATTATGTTAGTTTTATTTTAAAAACTCAGCATCAATGATCGTTCCGGTCGTTTGCTGTAAAGACTCTTTAGAAATTTGATTTCCTTGAGAGCTGTTAAGTGTGTGCTGACTAGCCAGTTCTTCAGTATAATCAGCTAACGGATAGATTTTGAAGCCTCTTCTTGAATCAACACTATCAGTATTATTGCCTTTGTAATGCATCACTACCCCATCCCATTTGACATTTTCAATAGCTTTTTCTTCTTCGGTCAGGACGAAATCAAATGAAATCATTCCACCCAACATATTATTTTCAGTTCCAGTTGACATAGCGGAAAGAAAGTTACCCAATGAGTAAACGACCAATGTCTGATTGCCGTTTTCCCCTTCCATCCACTCAACCGGTTGGATCACGTGAGGATGGGTCCCAATCACAACATCCACTCCTAGATCTGTAAACAATTGAGCATATTGTTTTTGAAATTCATTTGGTTCAAGCATGTGCTCCTCGCCCCAATGTGCAGATACGATGACGAAATCACTAACTTGCTTTGCTCGTTCAATATCTTTAGTGATCAACGCTTCGTCAAAATAATTCAATCGGTAAGAGACATCTGGCTCAATTCCATTAGTGCCATATGTATAGGCTAAAAATGAAAAAGTTACGCCGTCACGTTCAATAACCTGAATAGCATCACGCTCTTCTTGGGAATCAAATACTCCTGTGAAGACCATGTTCTCCTGTTCATTCCATATTTCCAAAGTATTCAAAACACCTTTTTCGCCTTTATCTAATGAATGATTGGATGCTCCGTTGACTAAATCAAAACCCAATTCATTTAAATTTCCCGCCATGTCGCTAGGTGTATTAAACGCTGGATAGCCAGAAAAACCGAATTCATCCCCGCCCAACAGTGTCTCCTGATTAATAAAGGCTAAATCTGCAGCTTCGATTTCGTTTGCTACATTTTCAAACATAGGTTTAAAATCGTAGGTCCCATCTTCTAACTGTGCTTCTTCAAATATCCCTGTATGGATCAGGTTATCCCCTACTCCCATAAAGGAAACTCTTTTTTCTTCGCTTGGCTGGTCTTCCGATTCAACTGATGCCTCACTGGTATAAACGATTTCTGATGAGGCTTGCTCAGAATTTTCACTAACGTCATTTGCACACCCGCTTACGATCAATGCAGCTAATAAGAATCCAATTTTTTTCATGTTTTTTCTCCTTCTCAGACGAATTTTTTGATCATTCTCTTAATTTTTTCACTTACTCATTAAATATCATTAGCTCTCTATTCAAAATAATCGTAAGCGGTTTCTTTCTAAATGTAAAGCTTTATAAGCGCTCTATTATAAGAACAGATTTATTATTACAATCAGACTAAAGATGGTCGCTCGATTTTTTACAGCATGTTACACTATTGGTCAGTACTTTTATGGAAAAACAGAGAAAGAGGCGACAATATCAAATGAAAAAATTGAAAATTGGATTCCAAAAATTTATGATTGGCAGATATGGCATCGATAAGCTGTCAAACTATTTGCTTTACGGAGGACTTGCTATTGTTGTCTTATTTAATTTACTAAATTGGCCAATCGGCGGTTTCTTTGGATGGATAGCTGTCATTCTAGGTTACTATCGAACCTTTTCTCGTAACCGATCAACACGGTATCAGGAGAATCAAAAATTTCTAACCTTCAAACGAAGGATCGATAGCATAAGGAGAAAACAACTTAAAAAAATTCAGGAGCGAAAAGTATATAAATACTATTCTTGTCCTAACTGTCATAAAAAATTGCGTGTCCCGCGAAAAAAAGGAAAAATCACAATCAAATGCCCTCACTGCAAAAAGCAATTCACTAAAAAAACTTAACGGTTCTCTTAAGCGATATTCCTCTAGAAACAGCAGCCCATTTAACCGTTTGCCAGACTTTTCGGCAAATCAAATCGGGCTGCTGTTTTTTGCTGTAAAAAAATCTTTCTAACTCCTAAAATACATTCTGTGATATTTTGTGACTTAATTGCCGGAGTTTCCAATCGAATCCTTCCTTTTTTTACAATTATATCCTGTACTTTCCTTTAATAAAAAAATTCCCTATAAAATTACAGCATAATTTCTTTAAATAAAAAAATAATTTTCTTTTAAATAATAGAACGTATCTCCTACACTAGCTCCACCCTTTCCAACCCCAATTTGAATTTATGTGTCAGTTAAACTATCTATTTTAAGTGCAAGTTCATAATAAACAAATCCTGTTAAAACAGCATTAACTCTATAGGAATTCACAATTTTTTACTATACAATTGAAAGATACTGATTCATTTTTTACATATAGCGGTTGTCTAAACTAAAAAAATTTACTATTAAGGAGTATAACTTATGAAGATTGGTTTAGAAGCAATTTATGATAAAAACACTAAAATTTTAATACTCGGCAGTGCTCCAAGTGTGAAGTCGTTAGAATTGCAACAATACTATGCGAATAAAGGCAATCAATTTTGGAAAATTATTGCTGAGTGCCTTAACACTACTGATCCAATCGACTATGAAAAACGATTGGATCTGCTAGTACAAAATCAAATTGGTTTATGGGATATTTATAGTCATTTTGATAAGATTGGGAGTTCAGATAGTAACTTTAAACAAACGAAATTAAATAATTTTGAGACATTACTTTCAGTAGTATCGATTAAACTCATTATTGCAAATGGAGACAAAGCTTATCAAGAAATTATAAAATCAACTATTTTTGAGGATTATACTGTTATAAAGTGTTTATCTACCAGTGGTGCAAATAATGGCAAAGCACAAGAAAGAAAAATAGAATGGAAAAAGACTCTCCAAAGACTTTTGGATTAAGTGAATATGAAGCCTTTCAAGTAGAAAATGCCCTTATTAACTTTTGTAAATTAAATGATGGCCAAAAAGACAAAACATCTTTAAATGATGTTTTGTCTTTTTTATATTTAAAACTAATTAATACACATCAAACTATTAAGAGACTCACCTATCGAGCTCCTCCACCGCCACCACCACCGGCACCTCCTCCTCCACCAAAGGAAGTTGAACCGCCTGTTCCAGATGCAGCTGATGAAGAACTTGAGTGAAATCCGCCGCTTGCTAATCCACTAGACCAGTCATTTCTAAATCCTGTTACCCCATTCCAATACCAGTAATAATAAATGAATTGATTTTCTCCAGAGATATTATTCGGATTCGGGATCATTTCCTTGAACTCTTCTGTCAGTTCTTCACTTCTATAGTACAAAGTGTTCCAGAACAAAAATTCTTCAAAAGTGAACGGATTAGTATTATCCGCAAAACCTTCTAGATCGATTTCTTCCAAATAATTATCAAATTGAACCAGACGATCAAATAATTTATCACCTTCAGGACTTGCAATGGCTACTTCGCTTTTCGTTCCCCATACTTTGATTTCTTTGAATGAAATAAGTCTTTCTTTTTCTAAGAACTCTTTTGAATAATCAATCAAATAATCCGCAAACTTCCCTACTTCTTTGGCATGTTTTTTTGCCCATTTTTTCATTTTATTATCTTCAATAAACCCGTTACTGTTTGAAGCATCCAATAACATGAGCCATAATCCAGTTTCATACGTCTCCCCATGATTTGTCTTGATTTTATCAATAAATTTCGTGAATGATTGGGGATACCGCGCACGCTCTTCCTCAAAATGAGGGATCTCTATTTCCGTATCAAATCCATCGCTAAATAATGACTTGTCCTTGGCAGTATGGATAATGATCCGCTTTTCATACGACCATCTCAATAAATAAGCTGAGAAGTAATCTTCAAAATAGCCTTTGTCTATATCTTGCAGCAAATAAGCAATACCGGCAAAGTCTTCTCCTTGATAGGGGATTCCCTCTAATATAACCGTTTTATTCTCTTTGACTCGTTGTTTCCCTGTTCGCATTTGTCCAGCTGCTTCTTTTGCTTGTTTCAATTTTTTATAATATTTAATAGCAAAAACTGTGGCTCCTCCACCAGTAACTGCAATGAGAGAGATGATGACGATAGGAACTGTATTAGAAGTAGCCTCATCATTATACGCTGAGCCGTTCATTGCCATTTCACGCTGTTCTTCCGATGTCATACCAACATTGGCTTGTGTAGCGAAAAGGCCTTGTGGAAATTGCAGCAATACCGTTACATCTTTGCTATTGTTTACTACTTCCTCCGCTTCCCATACGATCGTGTTGCCTTCTAATTGGATATCGCCTTCAAATCCAAAACCCCAGAAACGGACATTCTCTTCTGTAAAGGGCTCAAATCCAGTGATTTTAACCGTCAATTTTTCTGCAGGAATATCAGAAAATGTATCAAAATTCCATAGTAAGCCTTGTCCATCTTCCAATTCGCGCACTAAGTTTGATAAAGCGTACGTCACTTCGTAGTCATTTTCGCCATATTCACCAATACCCCATATGAGTTCTAATCCGTCATCTGTCCCGACAATGCCATAGTGATCAGCCTTTTCCTCTAAGGAAGCATCTGGTTCCCATGGATCTATTTTTTGAAAACCCGTAACCGAAAAATCCTGCAGTTTAGAATCCTGCAGATCATTTAACACAATATATAATTCAGTACCATCATCCATGTTCATCTTTCTATGTTCTGTGACGATTCCAGAGCCGTCTTCTTGCAGTTCAATTTCGATCGTGATATCCGTTAATTCATTTTCTGCAAAAACGGCTTCTCCAAATGCCATACTAAACAGAACCGCTGCTCCAATAGCCAATGACATTCTTACTCTTTTATTCATCTCATTACCCCTTTCTATATATGTACTTGACCCAATTTTTTTATTGTACGAACTATTTCCGACCCATTTTGGTAACAATTTTTGGTCGAAGTTTTCTATCTATCTATAGTATACACACTAATCTAGGAAACGTTTCCTCTAAATAATCGTTATTAATAATTTTCTCTATTATATTATTTAGAAAATTATTTAGAAAAAAAAAAGAAAGCTTTATCATTAGTTTCTAGAAAATCAGTATAAAACTAATTCCTAGAAATAACGCAAAGCTTTCTTCTCTTCATCAGTGACCGGTTAGAATTGTATCTCCATTAAATTCACGCTAAAATCTTAAACTCCCATTAGTTTCAGTTTTGATGCTGCCTATTTTTAAACAGGTCGAACATTGACTGTCTTTAGGACACTTAATATTACCCGATGAATAGATCTTCTTGAGGATAGCGTATCAAAGAACTTCCTTTTCTAGCTATCAATATAGAGATGATCGTGATTGGTCCAATACGTCCTATGAACATGACGAACATGATCACAAACCTACCTATAATAGATAATTCAGGTGTTATCCCAGCTGAAAGTCCTACTGTTCCAAATGCTGAGACAACTTCAAAAACAATATGGATAAACGGTCCATTTTCAGTTATCGTTAAGATAAAGATAGCTACAAAAACTAATAAAAAGCTTATTGTGGTAAGCGTTAAGGCTCTAAAAACAGCACTGTTCCTAATCCTTCGCCCAAATAAAGATACTTCTTCTCCGCCTCTTAGACTTGTAGTCGTTGTTAAAAGTAAAATAATAAAAGTACTTAGCTTGATCCCACTACCAGTTGACGCACTCCCTGCCCCAATAAACATCAGAAGGATCGTCAAGAGCATAGAAGGTGCTGTTAATGCCGTGATATCGATCGAATTAAAGCCGGCTGTTCTAGGAGTTAAACCTTGAAAATAAGCACTCCATGCTTTATCTCCAAGTGATAAGCTGCCTAAAGTTTGAGGATTTGAATATTCTAGCACAAAAATTAGAATTATTGCAATGGCATTTATGATCAGGGTACCTACGATCATAACTTTTGAATGTAGGGTCAATGACTTGAATTTTTTCTTATTCCACACATCTAAAAGAACAGTAAATCCTATTCCTCCTAAAACAAACATGCTTGTAATTGTTAAGTTAACGACAGGATCTCCTACATAGCCGGATAAATTATCAGCCCACAGAGAAAACCCAGCATTATTAAAGGCTGCAACAGTATGGAATAAACTATAAAAGGCACCTTTCCAAACTCCAAATTCTGGGATCCATTTAATGGACAACAAGGTAAAACCAATCAGTTCAATACTCAAAGAGAAAAAAAGCACATGACGAACCAAGCGGATAACGCCCCCTGAAGAGCCTTGATTTAAAGATTCTTTAACGAGATCTCTTTGTTGCATGCCAATTCTTCGTTTGAATATGAAAAAGATAAAGACGGCAGCGGTCATTAATCCTAATCCTCCAAGTTGCATGAGGATCATAATGATCGTTTGTCCGAATAGAGTAAAGGCTGTCCCCGTATCGACTACGATCAATCCTGTTACCGTAACAGCAGAGGTGGCTGTAAATAACGTATCTAACCAAGAAATGGTTTGTGTCGTCGCAAAGGGTAATTTTAATAATGCTGTACCAATTAAAATAAGCGTAAAGAAACTGAAAACGACTGTCATAGGTGGACTAAAGCGCCTAGTAGATCGTTTTAAATATTTTTTCAGATTGACCTTGTTCATTTATTTACAGCCCTTTCTCTTCAAAACGTTTTATATCTTCGTTGTTTCCAATGACAACGATCATATCGCCTTCGTATAGTTTGTCATCAGGTGAAGGAGAGATATTCACCTTTTTCCCATTCTTTACAGCTAAAATAGTGCAACCGTACTTTGATCTGATATCTGTATCATTGAGCGTCTTATTAGCTAATTTTTTTGTTATATATAGTTCTGAGATGCTATAATCCTCAGATAGCTCAATATATTCTTGTAGTTTTCCAGATTCCAATTGATTAGCAACTCTGATCCCCATATCGTATTCTGGCTGAATGATCCTATCCGCACCGATTTTAGTAAGGACTTTTGCGTGGTTAGAATCTTGAGCCTTTACCCAAACATTTTTTATACCCATTTCTTTTAACAATAGGGTACATAGTATGCTAGACTGCATATTATCTCCAATGGCAACTATAGCGTAATCAAAGTTTCCAACACCTAAAGACTTAAGAACATCTTCACGGGAAGCATCTGCTATTACAGCCTTTGTGCTATGATCTAAAACGGCATTCACTTTTGCCTCATTTGTATCTATTGCCAAAACTTGATGGCCCAAACGATACAATTCTTTACAAACACTACTACCAAATCTTGCTAACCCAATAACTACGAAATCTTTTTTCATAATTAAGCCCCTTTTCTATTCGAGCAATTACAGACTGGAAGGTTCAACTCTCTCAGCCAACTAACCTTGCGTCAATACTTCATTTTTTTAAAATTTTCTTAACTACAGCTAATGACTTTATTGAGTTTTTTACAAGCAAAGAATCTAAAAAATCTTTCAAATTTATTTGTATAGTCTAGCCGTTTGATCTATTCGAATATAAGTTCATTCTTCATTAGTCATCATAGTATGTACACTTTCATAATTCAAGTGATTTCGACCAACTAATTACTTCAATAATAACACTTTAAAGAGCTGTTTTGTTTCATTTTTATAGGTACTCAATAAGAGCTGAATATTGTGCCCTTAGAAGATGGCAGCATTCAAATTGATGACCACTTTCAAAAAATTTATTTCACTAAATTTCATAGAAAAAAGCCTAAGAAATCAATACGATTTCTTAGGCTTTTTCTTTACTTATAAACTGCTTTTCTCTTCTAAAAGGTGCTTCCCTTCAAACTCAGCTAATAATGCACGAACTTCATCTGTTGTCTTCGTATCCATCAATTGAACCCTTAAACTGCTCGCTCCTTTAAATTCGCGAATATAAATTTTAAAGAAACGACGAAGTGGCTTAAAGGCACTGGTCCCTTTTTCTGAAAATTGATCAAATAAATCTAAGTGGTGCTTAAAAAGATTTAATAATTCTTTTGGACCGTGTTCTTTTGGCTCTTTTTCAAAAGCAAATGGATTATGAAAGATACCTCGTCCAATCATCACTCCGTCAATGCCATACTTTTCAGCCAGCTCCATACCAGTTTTGTAATCAGGAATGTCTCCGTTAATCGTTATTAACGTTTGTGGGGCAATTTCATCGCGTAATTTCTTTATCTCTGGAATGAGTTCCCAGTGAGCATCTACCTTACTCATTTCTCTTTTCGTACGCAGATGGATAGATAAATTAGCAATATCTTGTTTCAATAAGTGAGTGAGCCACGCAGTATATTCATCTATACTAGCATGACCTAATCGAGTCTTAACACTTACAGGTATACCTCCTGCTTTAGATGCTTGTATCAATTCAGCAGCAACTTCTGTTCGAAGAATCAAGCCTGAACCTCTGCCATGTTTAAAAACGTTAGGTGCTGGGCATCCCATATTGAGATCGATCCCACGATAGCCGAGTTCCGCCACACCAATACTCATCTCTTTAAAGAATTTAGGTTTATCTCCCCAAATATGAGCGACCATAGGCTGTTCGTCTTCGGTAAATGTCAAACGTCCACGCACACTTTCTTTGCCATCAGGGTGGCAATAGCTTTCACTATTCGTAAATTCAGTAAAAAAAACATCAGGTTTTGCTGCTTTAGCGACGACATGACGAAACACAACATCTGTCACATCTTCCATAGGTGCCAATACAAAAAACGGTCGCGGCAATTCTTGCCAAAAATTATCTTTCATTTTACAATCCTTTCGTATAAAAAATGAGAAAAAAACAAAAAAGAAGCTGTTTCTTCTCTATTACCTTTATATTTTTGTTTTAATTAGTATAACAGAAATACGATTCTCTCAAAAAATAGTTTATAAAATCTCTTTAAAAGAGTTCTACATCAAATGGTGTGGATGCTTCAAAAAAATTTCTTCTGGAATGGACGGGTTTGCTTGTGGAGAGCCAAGGGAACACCTGAAGCCTAAAATAAAAAGTTGTCATGGTTGTAAGCTACAAGTAACCCTATTCCTCCATGAATTTGGGTAAGTAATGCCATTAGATTAAGTCTATCAACACTAAAAATTATAGCTGCTTTGAAAGTTTTTTTATAGCTTTCGAAAAAACCAGAGGCATAGTGTCTCGTTGTATTTTACTACGTCGAACGCAATTATAACAGAGTAACGAGATTCAAGCTACACTTTCTAACCAAAAAAGCAAGGATATCCTTATCAATGCTTGAAAAAATTCGCAGCAATGAAGATTTAGGAATATTCAAAAAAACTATAAATAGTATAGAAACTAAAAGGACTAGAGCTGTCTCTATTAGAGCAGCTCTAGTCCTTTTAGTTTCTTAACTGATACGATCATTGTCATCACTGAATGACATTAACTTTCTTTGATCACATTTTGTTTAACCTTGCCCAATTTATTTGCTCTGCTCATGTACCATAAAATCATTCCAGCACCGATAACGGCCATCCCAGCTGAGATAAGTAAAGCCATTGAATAAGATCCACTTGATTCTCTGATGCTTGAAGCAAGTGTGGGCCCTATGATAGATGCGATACCATAAGCTGTGAACATCCAACCATAATTAGAAGCTGATTTAGAAGCTCCCCAGTTTTCAGCTGTGATCCCTGGGAATGAACCTAGGAACCCACCAAATGATAAGGCGATAAAGATCAATCCAACTATACCAGCAACAGCTCCCAAAGTATTGGCAAAGTTCAACATTAACAATCCGCTACCAGAGACAACAAACATTACCATGATTGTTTTGTATCTTCCAAGTTTATCCGATATCGATCCCCAGAAAATTCTTCCTAACGTATTTGCTAAACCTACCACCATTACGATAACTGTTCCAGCTCCTAATGAGTAGTATGAAGCTAAATTAGCCGCATGACCAATCACCATCAACCCACTTGTTGCTGCAAATGTGTACACTGCCCATAAAATCCAAAAGTTAGATTCATGAAGCATTTCTTTATAATTTTTGTCTTTTTCTGAACCTGTTCCAACTACTTTTTCTTGTGCAGGAGGATTTTCCATCATGAAAGATGCCGAACAAATCACCACGAGTAATATTCCACCTAGGATCTTGAATGTGTTATTTACACCTACACTCTCAATCATACTAGTAGCGATTGGTGCTAAAAGGATCGCCCCTGAACCAAATCCTGCTGCTGTTAAACCACCAGCTAGTCCTTTTTTATCTGGAAACCATTTTACGGTCAACGCTGTTGCTGTTCCATATCCAGCACCAATACCCAGTCCTAATATCAGTCCATAAGTTAAGTACAGCATAATGATGCTATTTGCAAAACCGGTCAAGAACATCCCTAAACCGAATAAGAGACCCGCTGCAAGAACCACTTTCTTCCCGCCGTGTTTATCTACGATTGGTCCACAAATGATCATTCCTAATGGTACCATTGCAAACGAAATACTAAACGCTAAAGACGTTTCGCTTAATGTCCAATCTGTATTGACCTCCAATAATGCTGTTTGAAAAACTGACCATGCATACCCAGCGCCTAAAGCCAGATTTGTTACAATAGCAGCAATCAAAATTAGCCAACGATTTTTTTCTCGTTTCATATACCTTCCTCCTATAACCTTAATTAATATGATCACACTTTATAAAGCGCTTTCAATTATATATATTATAGGGTTTCACTATAAGAAACCACCAAGTAAAATTAAACAGGTTAATAAGATGAACTTATACACGAGCATTAGCTAAAGAACTTATTTAGCATCGACAATAAAGCGCATCTATTTTCAATTTGTTCTTAAAATAGATTTTTCTGTTTAATAAGAAAATTGTTAAATCATTTATTTTAATGTTTTAAAAAAAACAGACAAAAAAAGCTGTTCATTCCAGAACAGCTTTTCTTACTAATATTTACAATTATTTAGCATCTATACATTTGATACGCGCTCCATCAAGTTGATGCCAATTCCTATGAATAAGATCCCCATAAGGAGTAGAATCCCAATAGGTTGCAGCAATTGGCTAAGTGGAAGTCCTGAATAGATAGCGTCTACCATCCCATTTAAACCGTGTTTAATAGGAATAAACTCAGCTATGAAAAGTAAGAATCGGTTATCAACTATATCTAAAGGCCAGAAGGCTCCACCTAACATCGCCATCGACGTAGCGACGATCGGAATAACGACTTGTAGCGATTGCGGCGAAGGTACTAAAGCTGATATAAGCATACCTAAAGAAACGATGGTAAAAATAAATGCCAAAGTAACAGCTGCCATCGATACATAGTTTGTCCCTAAATCAAGATCTAATAGATTAGTTAAAATGAAAAAGGCGATCGCTATCTGCACTAATCCTACTAAAAAATAATGCGAAAGCAAACCTAGATAAATCTGAGTCTTCGAAAGTGGAGAAAAGATCAATCGATTCCAAGTTCCCTTTTTCTTCTCTTCTACTACGTTTATTTGTAGGTACAAAATAGTAAACATCGCAAAGTAAAAAGTCATTCCAGTTAAAATACTCAATTGATACCGATTCAGGGTCCCTGAATCCTCAGGTTGTGTCATTCCTTCAACCGTTAAAAATTCCCGTACTTCAATTTCGCTATCTGGAAAATCCGCTCTAACCGTTTCTAGACGGACCTGCTCCCTAAAAATCTGGTTGACGTGTTGGTCTACTACCGGTAAGCGCTCATCTTCTCTACCAACTAAAAATTGATAGGTTTCTGCTCCTATTTCCATCGCATAGCCAATCTCATTCATTCGTATTTCTTCTTCTACGGTTTCATAATCAGTTGCTTCAAAAATAATCGAATCATCTTTATTTAAGCGATCTATCCAAATATTTAATTCTTCTTTCGTTAAACTTTCACTGTATACTTGTACATTTATAGACGAACTCCCTTGACTTCCACCCATAAAATAAACAAATAAAATGGTTAATCCTAAAAACATTACGACGACCAGAGGATGCTTCATCAATCTTTTCCATTGGAGTATAAATACATTACCCATTTAATCTAACCTCCTTTTTGGAAATATGATGACTGCCATAAGTAATGAAATGACCGTCATCCCAATCACTCTCATCATCAAAGGAAGCACTTCTTGAAAATCAAATCCTTGCAGCAATTGCAAATAAGAAGTCATCGTTGCTCCATTTGGAGTCCAATTCCCAATTTGTTTTAAATATTCTGAAAATTGTTCTACAGGGATGTAACTACCACCTAAAAAGGCAAATACACTGACAAAAGATCCGAAAAATCCAACTGTTCTGTTATCATTTGCATACAAAGAAATAGAAGTGAGTATGCTCGTTAGACTTCCAACTAATATTGAGTATAAACCTGTCGTGTACACTACATTTATCCAAAAATCACTATCTCTCCCTTTGAATGTCCCAAAAATCAACGTAGATAATGCGAAAAGGATAGCTAATTGTACAAATGTAATCAAGGTTCCAGAAATCATTTTACTGCTTAAATACGTCAACGGTTTTGTACCAGACAGCATGATGCGCCCAAAAACATGTTGCTCTTTTTCTTTGAAAGCACGAGTTGCTATGATTGGGGCTGTTGAGAGTGCAAACATGACTCCCATTCCAATCGTATAATATTGGAACGCACTTACCGGCTCTTCGACCGAAAGTTGTACTTTTTCACCCTGTTGTATTGTTTGATTTTCTGCCTCAGCTTGTCCGTTAGTCGCTAAAGCAATAGATGTCTCCAAATTATATTGCGCAACAAACGTTGTGACCACACTCTCAATAATAATCGAGGCCATATTTTCAGCTTCATTTACGGTTATATTTAGAGCACTTGACGTATCTTCTTCCTGATAGATAGACTGCCATACATGATAGCTGAAATTTTCCGGAATTGTTATGAACCCGGCAATTTCATCTTCATTCATTGCTTGAGTTGCGGAACTTAGATTATCAAACTCCTCCACGATCATAATATCTGCAAAACTTTCATCTTCAAGCAGCTCGTATAACATGGCAGCAGGATCACTTTCTTGGGCACCAGCTGCCATTTCTGCAACTATCTCTGCTGGCATTCCTTGTTCAACTAACTCATTCTCTAAACGACCCAGATCTCTTTCAAGATTTTGTTCATTGACGATCCCTACATTGAAGGTATTATTTGAAGTTCCCCCCATCATAATGTTTCCTAAAGAAAATCCTAGAATCGCAATTAGAATAAAAGGCATAAAGAGGAGTTCAAGAAGGTCACTTTTACTTTTTGAAAGGGACAAAAAGTCTTTTTTTACAAAATTAAACATGATTTCACTCCCCTCCTAATCTCTTAATTTACGACCAGTTAAGTGTAAAAAAACATCTTCTAAAGTTGGCGTTTGTACATGGATGCCTAAGATCCTCACTTTTGTCTGTCGTGCACAGTCAAAAATCTCTCCCAATAATTGCTCTCCTTTGGATACGATCAAGTCGTATCTATTTTCATCTTCCGCTACATGATTGATTCCTTTTAAAGCAGACAATAAACTTGAAAATTCTTTTTTTGCTTCCTCTACTTGAATCGTTATCGTTTCTTCATTAGATAAAATATTTTTTAATTCTTCTTTTGTTCCAGAAGCGATCACTTGGCCATGATCCATGATATAAACACGGTCACATAACTTTTCAACCTCTTCCATATAGTGGCTAGTGTAGAGGACTGTTATGCCTTTCTCACGGTTTAATTTTCTCACCATACCCAAAATATAATTCCTAGATTGTGGGTCAATTCCAACAGTCGGCTCATCCATGATCAAAATTTTAGGATCATGGATCAAAGCGACAGCGATGTTGATTCTACGCTTCATTCCTCCAGAATACGTGTTTACTGTCTCTTTTTGTCTTTCTTTTAATCCAACCATCTCTAATTTTTCTTGGATTTTAGCTTCTAATTCTCTTCCCGTTAACCCGTAAATCTTTCCAAAAAATCTCATGTTTTCGTACGCTGATAATTCCTCGTACAATGCAATTTCTTGGGGAACAACGCCTAAAACTGTACGCAATTCTTTGGGGTGCTTAGAAACATCTTTTCCGTTAAACATAACGGTTCCTTTTGTTGGCGGAAGTAAGGTTGAAATCATAGAGATGGCTGTTGATTTCCCGGCCCCATTTGGTCCCAACAATCCAACCGATTCTCCTTCATCTAAATACATATTCATATCTTCTACAGCTACTTTTTCTTTGAATGTTTTCCCAAGATTTTCAACTTTGATCATGAACAATACCCTCCTTTATAAAATATTTCATTCTACATAACCGGTATAAATGAAAACGACCTATTCTAAATCCCAATCGCAGTATTCATCTCGAACTTTTTAATCAGCTGATTGCTTTTTTCATTTCACTTTAAAGTTCAGCTTCTTTAGAACTATCTGTTTAATTGATTCAATTGTATCAAACTAACCCTTTATAATCATATATTTCACCTCCACTATCAAACGCCTTTTTAAATTGAAGTTACAACAAAGAAGCTGCATCCCTTGTATTTGGAATGCAGCTTCTTTTAAACTGATGCGACTATGTTTCATTAAGCTAGTAATTACTTTTTTTCGTGAGACCCTATTCAGTGACCTTTAAATTGAGGAGCTCTTTTTTCAAGAAAGGCCGTAACAGCCTCTTTATGATCATCTGTTAAAGAAGCCAGATGCATTAGTTGTGCCTCTCTCTGATTGAATTTCTCTAAATCATTATAAAAAAACTCATTGAACAGTTCTTTTTGATAGGAAATCGTTTGAGTTGGTAAAGAAGCTACTTTTTTGGCAAATGCCCATGTCTCTTCCTCTAATGTACCATCTTCAACGACTTGATTTACCAAACCTAACTCAGAGGCACGCTCACCTTTGATTGGCTTAGAAAGCATCAATAATTCGGTAGCTATTGCGGTCCCTACCATCTTTTGTAAGAAATAGAGCACACTTGTGTCTCCTGGTAATCCCATTCCTACAAAAGCTGTAACAAGAGAGCTGCGTTTCTCCATGATACGAAAATCAGCTGCCAATGCAACCCCGACACCCGCACCAGCTGCCGCTCCATTAATAGCAGCAATAACCGGTTTGCTGCAGTTTCGGATAGCGCGACTCATTGCTCCAGTAGCTTCGACCAACTGTTCTGGGATCCCCCCATCATCTCTTTCAATAACTTCTTTAAATTGGTTGACGTCTCCACCGCCACAAAATAACTTTCCTTTTCCTGTCAAAACTACTGCACGGATAGAAGCATCTTCTGATGCCTTCGTTAAAGCTGCTGGAATTTCTCGAAATGAATCTTCTGAGAAAGCATTTCCCACCTCAGGTCTATTAAAAGTAATATACGCAATATTTTCTTTTTCTTCATATATAATTGCTTTATACATTCTTATCCCCCTTTTCTGACAAAAACAGAAGACTTATCAACTTTAAAATCCTTATCAAATCAGTAATAAAACAGTTTTACTCAGCGCTTATAAAGCGTTTCCTTTTCATGTTTAGTATATTCGTACTTCTGTGTTGAAACAAATTATCATTTTTCATACATGGTATTAGCCTAGCTAATATCAATATGCTGAATTTCATAATTAGACCGTACTTATCATTATTCCTCTTACTTTCTTACAAAATTCATTCTACAAACAATTAAAAAATTCTTATCTGTTTAAACATAAAGCGTATAATAGAAAAATCTAATCCTGCATTGAATGACAAAAAAGCTAGAATTTTTTCAGTTCCCAGCTTTTTATCTTTGATTTTTATCTTGAATAAACGTCAGCATCGTCTGATTCAATTTTTCTGTTTCACCATGGCCTATCAAAGTCGAAATTGTAATCTTCCCAAAAATTTACTCCTACCTCCTTATCGCGCATTGCAAGATTTGAAAGAATTAGTTTAGGGCGATTAAATAGAACGGTGAAGACTTACTTGAGTTTCTCAATGTTGAGCATTTTATACCCACAAGAACACAATAAGTACCGTATGAATCAAACAAAGTAATGCTTATAGTGCATAAGTACTCTTTACTTACCGTATGAGTCAAATTGAGTAATGCTTATAGTGCATAAGTACTCTTTACTTACCGTATGAGTCAAATAGAGTAATGCTTATAGTACTCAAGAACAATTTGATTACTATAAGCATTTAATTAAATTCGCTATCTGTTGTAACTTAATCACTTTTCTTAGTTTCATAGAAATTCAATAGTCTGTTTACCTGAAATAGGATTAATATATGTGCGACAATCGACTTCATACAGATCTTTAATGACCGCTTGTGTTAAAACTTCTTCAGGTCTTCCTTCTTTAATGATCTGTCCATCTTTCATAGCGTACAAGTAATCCGTAAAACGTGCAGCCAAATTCAAATCATGTAAAGCAGCTAATACACCAATCGATAGGGAACTGACTGTTTTCAAAATACTCAATTGATATTTGATATCCAAATGATTGGTGGGCTCATCTAAAACTAGAAATTTAGGCTGTTGGACTAAAGTTCTGCCTAATATGACCCGCTGTTTTTCGCCACCTGACAGTGATAAGAAACTCCTGTCAGCGATTTTTTCCAATTCCAGTTGGATAAGGACCTTCTCAACAATTTCATAATCCAGAGCGTTTTCTCTCTCCATCAAACCTTTATAGGGTGACCGTCCGAGCAATAACATGTCACGGATGGAAAAATCAAAATTGACTTGGTGGAACTGTCCCACCACACCTAATTTTTTTGCGAGTTGTTTATTTGAAAGTTCCTGAACATTCTCGTTACCCAGCGTAATGACTCCCCTATTAGGTTCAAATATTTTAGTAACACTTTTCAATAAAGTCGATTTCCCACAGCCATTTGGTCCGATCAAACCCACAAATTGATTCTTACTAACGTTCAAGGAGACACTTTCTATAATTTTCTGGGAGGCAATAGATACTGATACGTTATCGATCGTTAACTTCATGCTTACCCTCCAAACTCGTAGCCTTTTTTGATAAAAATATAAATGAACAGTGGTGCGCCGATCAAAGATGTCAAAATACCGATAGGCAATTCAACCGTTGGCAGGATAATACGAGATAAGATATCGGACCACACCATGAATAAGGATCCCGAAAAAACAGACAATGGTAAAAAGTAACGATGATTTGATCCGACTATCCCACGGACGATATGTGGAATAATCAAACCCACGAATCCAATCATTCCACTATTTGCAACAATAATACCGGTTAAAATCGACGTGATAACGAGATACAATTTACGGTAAAACCTCAAATTCACCCCAAGCGTAATCGCTGCTTCATCGCCCAGCAGCATGATATTTAAAATACGTTCTTGTGTTAAGAAGAATAAAAAACAAATCAGGACAACCGCAGCTATCAAAGGAAGCTTAGACCAGCTTGCTCCTGCTAAACTTCCCATCATCCAAAAAGTTACTGAACGAATACCCTCTGCATCATTGGCTATATAAATGATAAAATTAGAAAATGCTGTAAAAAGGGCATTTAATACCATTCCGGATAAAATCAGTTTGATAGAATTCATTTGGCCATTCACATTCGATAAAAGTAAGACCAGAAGCGCAGCTGTCACAGCGCCTAAGAATGCCCAAAAAGATAAACCAAGCTGAGCCAATATACTGGTCCCGCCAAAGCCAATCATGATAGCAAAAGTCGCACCTAGAGATGCACCCGACGAAATACCTAAGATATAAGGATCTGCGAGTGGATTCTGGACTGTTGTCTGCATGACCGCACCGGCTAATGATAAACCCATACCTGTGAGCATCGCTAAGAGTACTCTTGGAAAACGAATCTGCCAGATGATATTCTCATGAGCGCTAGAAGAAACGCCAGCTAAATTATCAACTATCCCACCTGACAAGTTTTTAAGCAGTATCTGAAAAGATTCTTTTAGAGGTACCGCGACCTGTCCGACTGCGACACCGATCCCAACTGAAAAAACAATCAATACGATAAATAGAAGCAAACTTATATAAAATAATCGTCTTTGTTTGTTGATGCGGTTCATCATTTTATTCCTTCCTAGCTATAAATTAATTTTCGCCATACAATTCGGCACTGAGTTGTTCCATACCGGTTAAGATTTGGTAACCGTAACTCCAGAACTGATTGTAATCGATAGTATAAATCCGGTCTTCCTTGATAGCAGTTAGACTTGACAACGCGTCATTTGCTTTCAAATCAGCTAAACTTTCTTTGGGATCGCGTCCACCAGTGTAGTTAACCAAAAACAACACGTCTGGATCAGCTTCCAATAAGGCTTCAGCACTGATTTCTCCCGTTGCATCTGCAAATGTATTATTCAAGTCCATATAACTTAAAGCATCATTTAAGTAAGTGTCTGCTGCACCACTATATATTTCTACGTTAGTACCTTCTGCTCCAAATAAGTAAGCATATTCAAGTGCTTCCTGGTTAGCAGGAATACCTGCGACTATCGCATCCATCCGTGTTTTCACATCCGTTGAAAATTGTTGTGCATTCTCTTCAACTGTAAATAATTTCCCTAAATTAGCAATATCTGTGTATAAATCATCAAAAGTTGCGTCGGCTGTTGATGTCGCTTGAACATAAGTCTGAATATCCACCTCGTTCAATTCTTCAACCGTCCCCGTTCCCCACTCGGTACTTGCAAACAACTGACCTCGTCCCACAACGATGTCCGGATTAGCACCTACGACCAATTCTTTCCCAACATATCCTTCTGCCAAAACAGGTATGCTAGCGAAATCCTCAGCTACTGTTTCGTCACCCTCACCGTATAATGCAGCTACACCAACGATATCCTCAGCTAAGCCAATTTGAAGAAGCAACTCCGCTGTCCCCTGATTATTAGCAACAATCGATTTTGGACTAGATTCGTAAGTGATTTCTTTTTTAGAAAATACTGCGCCTTCTGACGATACAGTATAGTTATCCAGTGTTAATGGAAAAGTTGTTTCCGCTACCTGTTCAGTTGCCTTTCCATCCACATTTGCCTGCTCTTCTGCAGCATTCTCTTGTCCACACGCACCTAGCAACAAGCTTGAAACCGTAACAAGTCCTATATATTTTGCCATTTTTAATGTATTCATTTTTTTCACTCCATTTATTCTATTTATTTTTTTATTCGTTCAATCCTATTCTTTCACTATTTTACTTATACACAATATCTAGAACTAGCTAAAGCGAATCAAGCTTTTTAATTCAGAACAGTTTTCATTTCTAATTATATGATTGAATTTTATTAAAGTAAATAGCAATGTTAAAATATTCACAAAACATTAGAATACCCTTTCATATTTTAGTATCTTTTTCTGCTTGAGTATATGCAATAAGCCTTTGTTCGATCATCTCAGAACCGTTTTCTGTTTGAGCTAGTGCAACAAGGCTTTGTTCGATCAACTCAATACCATTTTTCTGTTTGAGTATGCCAAACAAGCCTTTGTTCGGTCAACTCAAAATCATTTTTCCGTTTGAGTATCCGCAACAAGCCTTTGTTCGGTCAACTCAAAATCATTTTTCTGTTTGAGTATGCCAAACAAGCCTTTGTTCGGTCAACTCAAAACAGAAGGCCAAAAATTAAAGTAAAACTAGTGGCAAAAATATAATTTTTTGAAAAAGGTGTTAATTATTCAGGTATCTATTGACTGAATATAGGTCAATTAAATTCTTTACTATATTTTGCCATGAAAAAGCGACCTCCAAAGGTTAGATTTTACTCTAACTTTTGGGGATCGCTAATTATTAGGTTCATTTTATAATGAGCCAGTCTCCTCTAATTTACACAAGCAAACTTACAAAACTAGCAAGTAAGGGTGTTCTATATATCGTGCTAGTGTGATGAGGAATTCACCTGCTACAGAACCATCAATAATTTGATGATCGAATGATAAACTAAGCGGGATCATAGAATGTTCTTTAACGTTACCCTCTTCATCCAGTTTCAATTCCTTTTGAAGAGCTCCGACACCCAGTATTGCTACTTCTGGGTTGTTCAATATTGGCGTGAAGTACTCTACTCCGCCGCCTCCCATATTGGTAATACTAAACGTACTACCATGCATTTCATCTGCTGAAAGAGTGCCTTGACGTCCTCGTTCACTTAAGTCTTTGATTTCATCCGCAATCTTTCCTATGGATTTCGTATCGGCATTTTGAATAACCGGAACAACCAATCCTTCATCCAATGCGGTAGCAATACCTAAATGGACTTCCTTCGGTTGCTCTAATTGTTGGCCGTCATAACGCGTATTTAATCGGTGGTCTTCTTTCAATGCTTGAGCCACAGCTTTAGCTAAAAGCGCGGTAATTGTTATCTTTGTATACGAGCCTGAGTCAGCCAACTCTTTTTTCAACACACTCCGGAATTCCATCAATTTTTCTACATCTACTTTGCGGTGCAGAGTCAACTGGGCAGTTTGAGAAAGGCTACGACGCATATTTTGGGCAATGACTTTACGCATGCCGCTAAGTCCTTCACCTACTGTTTCTTGCGTTTGTGGAGCAATCTTTTGGCCTGATGGAACAAGAGCAGCTTGAGCTTGTACAGCTGTTAACACATCATATTTAGTGATTCGTCCGTTACCGCCAGTTCCATGAATTTGACTAATATCTAGGCCTTTTTCTTTTGCCATCTTTTTAGCCAAAGGTGTAATGAAAAGACGTCCGATTTCTTTTGACGCACTTCCGGAAGGAACTCCTTGACGTGATTTATCGGGAGTGTCTGTAATCTCAAAAGTATCGGACTTTATTCCTGCAGATGCGGCTTGATCAATTTCAGACACGCCTTCTTCTGCTGATTGATTCACTACTGCCTCGACCGGAACTTCCATTTCACTACTTACTTGTTGCGTTTTCTCTGTTTCTTCTTCTCCAACTAACGCAAGGACTTCTCCGACCTTAGCCAGAGAACCTTCGTCAACCAAAATTTTTAAAACGACACCATCACCTGGAGATTCTACGTCTTGTGTTAATTTTTCTGAACTGATTGTACAAACCGTTTCTCCTTTTTTGACTGTTTCTCCGACTTGCTTATCCCAAACCTCAATAGTTCCTTCTGTCATCGTCATTCCTAATTTTGGCATCACAATTTCTTTACTCATATGTTCGTCACCTCCCTCATCGCTTTTGCTCTTTAAGATCAGTAATCAATTCTTCCGCTATCTTCAATACTTTCTTTTCATCGGGAATATAAGCTTTTTCTAAATTACTGGCAAATGGCACCGGCGTATTTGGAGCGGAGACTCTTTTAATTGGTCCGTCCAAATAATCAAATGCTTTATCGGCAACAGTTGCTGCTACATCTCCAATAATGTTCACATGTGGGTTAGATTCATCAATCAATACGAGACGTCCAGTTTTCTTTACAGAATTAAGGATTGTTTCTTCATCCCACGGAGCAAGAGTTCTCATGTCAATGACTTCTGCAGAAATGTTGTCTTTCGCCAACGCATCTGCCACTTTTTGTGCCACTTGAACCATTTTTCCAATAGCGACAATAGAAATATCCTCTCCTTCTTGGACAATAGCTGCTTTTCCAATTGGAACGGTATAGTATTCTTCAGGAACCTCGCCTTTCATTCCATAAAGTGATTTATCTTCAGAGAACACCACTACATTATTGTCTTCAATAGCCGCAAGCAGCAAGCCTTTCGCATCATATGGGTTAGATGGCACAACAACTTTCACACCCGGAATAGATGCCCATATACCATATAATGTTTGCGAGTGTTGAGCAGCTGCCCCTACACCTGCACCGTGAACCGTCCGTACTGTAAGTGGGATTGTCGCTTTTCCACCAAACATGTAACGCATTTTAGCTCCTTGGTTGAGAATCGGATCGAGCATAAATCCAATAAAGTCGTTAAACATGAGTTCAGCAATTGGACGCAATCCAGTCGCCGCCGCTCCTACCGCAGCACTGAAATACCCGTGCTCGGCAATTGGAGTGTCAATGACACGATTTCTTCCAAATTCACCGGCCATTCCTTTTGATAATCCGAAGACGCCACCAAAACCATCCTCGTCACGCCCGTCATCATGATGCAAGTGATCCACTCCGGCTCCACCCGCCACATCAGTTCCAATAAGTATCACCGATTCATCTTTTTTCATTGCTGTGACCATTCCATCAGTGATTGCACCCATAAATGTAAGAGTTCTATCTGCCATATTGTCTCGTCCTCCTTTGTCAGTCTGCGAATACATCAGTGTACAATTCAGATTCGTCAGGAAGAGGGCTGTTTCTAGAAAATTCCTCTGCCTTTTCAATAGTTTCTTGTGCTTCTTGCTCAATTTTTTTGGCTTCTTCTTCAGTGAACCAACCTTGTGTAATTGCTTCTTCCTTAAACAATGGAATTGGGTCTCGATTTGCATTTAAATCATCTGGAGATTTGTACTTCTGCTCGTCCCCTTCAAAGTGGCCGTAATTCCGGTAAGTGTCGCATTCAATCAATGTAGGACCTTCACCATTGAGTGCACGTTTTTTAGCTTCTTCAAAAGCGTTATAAATGGCGATGACGTCTTTCCCGTCTACTCGCACTCCAGGCATATTGTAAGAACTTGCCCGTTCAGAAACTGTTTTAGAAGCGCTCGAATAGGCAAAAGGTGTTCCTTCGCCAAACTGGTTATTTTCACAGACGAAAACGACTGGTAGTTTGAGAATGGAAGCTAAGTTTAAACCTTCATGGAACGTCCCTTCATTGGAAGCCCCATCTCCAAAGAATGATACTGCAACATTGTTCCGACCTAAGGTTTTGTGGCTTAATGCGGCCCCAGCTGCCATTGCAATTCCACCGCCTACAATTCCGTTTGCCCCAAGCATACCAGTACTTAAATCGGCAATATGCATTGAACCGCCCTTCCCTTTATTCAAGCCATCTTTTTTCCCCATGACTTCTGCCATCATACCGTTGATATTACAACCTTTAGCGATGGCGTGACCGTGTCCTCGGTGAGTACTAGTGATAGAATCCTCTTTATCCAACTGAGCCATTACCGCTGTGGCAATCGCTTCTTCTCCGGCATATAAGTGAACAAATCCCGGGATAGCTCCTGTAGAAAAAACTTCATGGATCTTATCTTCGAAGTGACGGATTTCATTCATCTTTTGGTAAATCCACAATGCTTTTCCTCTATCCAATGTTACCTGTTTATCAACTGTTTGTTCTGTTGATTCGACTTCCTGCATAACTTCTTTTATAGATTCATTTTCTATTGTCATTGTCAACTCTCCTTCACATATGAATGGCTTGGTTCCAGTTTGAATTGGCGGCTTCCCAAAATGCTTCTGAAATACTTGGATGAGGAAACGACATATGTGCCAATTCATACAGCGTTCCTTCACTTCTCTTAACGGTCAACAGACTTGAAATTAAATCAGTAGCATTTGGTGCAACTACAACTCCACCTAGAAGTTCCCCGTATTCTTTATCCGAGATCAATTTGATGTATCCCTCTGTTTCTCCAATCGCCAATGCTTTTCCGTTCCCTGATAATAGTGATTTTGCAACGTTGATCTCCCGACCTCCTTCTTTCGCTGATTTTTCATTCAATCCAAAAAATGCCACTTCTGGACTGGAATACATCGTGCCCGCGATAGCATCGTATTGAACAGAAGGTACGATCTCTCCTGCAATTTTGGCAGCAACATAAGGTCCTTCTTGCAGCGCTGAACCAGCGGATGTGGATCCTCCGATTACATCACCAATGGCATAGACATGAGGATGGGAAGTTTGGTAATTTTCATTCACTTTCAAAAATAGTTCTCGTTCCAAGTTCAATGAACGAACAACATCCGTATTTGGATTGTTCTGTCCAGCTAAAAGCACATGATCGAACGGAATCGTTTCATCCATCAATACCAATTCAGTATTGGTAATTTTCTTCCAGTTGGCTTTGGTCACCATTCGGATGTTATTAGATTCCATTGAATGTTTTACAATTTTTGCTGCATCATCATCTATATTTCCTAAAACAGAGGACTGTTCAGAAACAATAGTAACTTCTGTACCTAAAGGTCCAAGCGTAAAGGCTAAATTCACCGCATGGATCCCCTGGCCGATAATGACTAACTTTCTCGGCAGTTCTTTCAATTCGAAAAAATTTTTATGTGTTAAGAAAGGCACATCTTCAATTCCCGGAATGTCTGGTATTTTTGGGGTTCCTCCAGTAGCTAACAATAGATCTTTTGTTTGAAGGATTTCAGACCCTACTTTAACTGTCAAATCAGGGTTTACAGATGCTTCTCCTTTGAAAATCTTCACTTTATTTTTTTTCAAAATACTTTCCACTCCGAGAGTCAGTTGTTGGACTACTTGCTCTTTTCGTTTCATCAGCTTTGCGAAATCAATTTTCAAAGGTTCTTCTACAGAACCGATGCCTAATTGATTCGCTTTTTTAATTTGATTGACCAAATGGCTATGTTCAATCATTACTTTTGTTGGGATACATCCCGTGTTCAGACACGTCCCTCCGATATTACCTTTCTCCACTATAGCTACTTTTTTTCCATACTGAGCCAACCGGATAGCCGCTGAGTAACCACCCGGACCAGCACCTATAACGACTACATCAAAACTATCCATTCTATTTACCACTTCCCTTCCATATTAGGAACATGTAAAGAATTTCAACATAATGATAACGCTTACAATATATGTATACCGCTCTTTCGAAATGTTGTCAACCAAACGCCCTCCGGAAAAATTTTAACGGGGTGAACTAACAATGAAAAATAAGTATTATAAAAAACAGTCTATTATAGTACGATGTTTGGCATTGGCGATTGAAAACTTGCTAATGCCTTTTGTTGTGTTGCTGACAAGAAAGAAAATAGTAAGCGGAGTGTTTCCTTGTGATGGAATTATTGGGATTATGCTACAATACAATAAAAGAAAGCAGTTTTTATACGAATATTGCTTTTGAAAGGAGTAACTTTAATGATACAAACATTGCGATTATTTTTTGAAGAGAAAAGAATTTGGGTTACCTTAGGAGGGGGTGTCCTTTTTTCATTTTTACTGGCGATTGGAGTCATTTTACTCGATACCCGTATGGTTAATTTGCTGGATTATTCTCCGTCTTTTTTGTTGACGAGCGTGGATCTGTCGAAAGAAATTCTTAGTCTTTTAGCGGGGTCTCTTTTTTCAGTGGCTACTTTTACCTTTGCAACGATGCTATCTGTTATCTCTTTTTATTCTTCAAACTTCAGTCCGAGAACGGTGGAGAACTTTCTTTTACATAAAACCTCCATACAAACACTTGGGGTTTTCCTAGGTGGGTTTATATACTGTCTATCTTCACTTTTTTTTATGCGTAGTTCAGAAAATGAATACTTAGTTATATCAGCATCTGTTGCACTGGGATATGCACTGGCCTGTGTCGTTTATTTCATAAAATTTGTTTACAATGTGGCGACTTCCATTCAGCTAGGAACGTTAGTCAACAAACTTTACAATGAAGCAAACACGGTTATGAATGACACCATCACTTTTTTTCAAGAAGAAACGAAGGTCAATCACTTGCCAGATATCCATACATTGCATCAATATCCGATTCGAGCAGATAGAAACGGATATGTAGAGTCTATCAATTTCAATAGGTTGATAACGTTGAGCGAAGAATATGAAGGAGTGTTAGAATTAAACATTCGAATTGGTGTGTTTATTTCGCAGAATGAACCAGTGGGCACCTTTTATACAAACCACAAAAACGATATAGACGAGAATAACCAATTGAGCGGAAAAATCAATAGAACGTTGACATATGAAACCGAACCTTCTATCATGTATGATCCAAATTTTGCTCGACAAAAATTAGTAGAAGTCGCACTTCGGGCTGTCTCGCCGGGAATCAATGATCCCAACACCGCAATCCATATTTTACGATACAAAGCTTTATTGGATGCGAAGTTTGCTGCTATAGCTGGAAGGTTTGTTGTGCTCGGAGAAGAAAAAAATCAGGAGATAACAAAAGATGAGACTTTGCGTTACATCGGTTGTGTTTTTTATGACTTTAATAATTTTCCGAAAGATTTATATGAAAGCAATTGGCAGTTGATTCATTACATGAAAGAAGATATTTCTGGAGTATCTGCTCTGTTCGATTATTTACTGACTATTGCCTATAAAGCAGACAACGAGAAATTGGCCTATATCAAGGACTACAGCAATTATTTATATAACTTGACCAGTCCAAACTTTTCCGAGAGGTTGGACCAACAAAACATCGATGAAAGGCATCAGCGTCTTTTGGCCATCGAAAAAGGTATCAACGAGTAGTTTCAAATCATTACTCAGAGTTACTGTTTGTCATCCAATTTTTGTCCTTTATTTGATAGGCTTTCAGTTGCAAATAAAGGAAAGGAAACAAAAAAAGGAGTTTGTTCTTTTATAATCTATACTTTCAGTACATCGTATTTTTCTTAATGTCAAAACAAAATCAGATCCCAATACATGAAATTGCAAAGAATCGTGTACTCAGAACCTTTATATTTCGAGGTTCTTTTTTCGTTAATAAGAGTTGATTTTTGAGTGTTTTACGCTATTTTATAAAGTAAAGAGAAGGAGTTGATTCTAGTGACTGTAGTCTCCCTAAGAATTGATACCCAAGAAGAACAATTGATCAAAGAATATGCTAAAGCTAATAACATCTCGGTTTCAGCTTTGTTTAGAAATGCTGTTTTAGAAAAAATTGAAGATGAAATTGATTTGAGCTTATATAACCAAGCGATGTCTGAACACAAAGAAGATCCAAAAAGTATTTCTTTTGAAGATATGCTAAAGGAGTTAGCGGATTAAATGAATTCAGGTCATCAAGTAGTGTTTGAAAAAGGAGCTCAAAAAGCTTAAAAAAAAAAATGGATAAACAGGTAGCGACCCCCAAAAGTTTAGATTTTACTCTAATTTTTGGGGGTCGCTACCTTTAGACACTCTTTTATTTCTTCAACAAGTACCAAGATAGTGTTATTGATTGGCACATATACGTCTGCTGATTACTTAATACTCATCTCATATAACTGTTTGAATATCATCTTTTTGACTTTTCATATTTTTTAAAGATTATTGTATACCATTTCCATATGCGGAATACCATCTTCCAAATACACCTGCGAAACCTTCACAAACCCTAAACTCGAATAAAATTCCAGCAAATACTCCTGTGCAGATATTCTAATTACTTTTTCATTTAAATTGTCCTCAATAAATGCTATTGCACGTGACATCATTTCTTTTGCAAGTCCCTTGCTGCGATATTTTTTATTAACTAGTACTCTTCCTATAGATACCTCATTAAATGAAACACCCTTCTCGAGTATCCGTAAATATACAAGAATTTCTCCATCTTCTTCCCCAAATAAATGATAGGCTTTTTTGTCTTTGCCATCACTTTCTTCATAAATACACTGTTGCTCTATTACAAACACTTCACTTCTAATTTTTATAATTTCATACAACTCGTCGTTACTCAATTCGTTAAATGTTTTTATTTTCCATTCCATAGTTTTTTTCTCCTTTTTTTATCTATATTTTAATTAACCAGTCCCCTTAAACTCTCACTCGTTCTTGCAAATTTTTTTTTGTACTATCTTTTAGTTCTTGATTCATAAACCTCTGATATAATTTTCTTCTAAAATAATCATTATGTGGAGGATCATATTCTTGAAGCAAAGTATCCAAATAATAAGCCAAATGCAGAACCTAAAACTATCATATTTAGTAAAGCAGTTGCTAAAAGTAAACTAAGAATTATGGCCACAATACAACCAATCATCATTCCAAACGGCGTTAAACTAACTAATACCATTTGAGCTCTTTTTGATTGCTTCTTACCCAGGTTACCTCTCTCATATTTAGAATCTCCTTCCCTTATTTTTAAGACTATCATAAAAAAAATCATATGAACACATAGACAATCAGAATCTTTTTGTGCTCTTACTTAGAACTTATTCTTTTAGACATTTGAGAATGTCAATCTATAAAAGAATGTTATTTTATCGAATTTATTTTTTCAAAAATAAATTTTGCCATGAATAGAAAAATGATAGAATACCTGTCAACATATTTAAATTAAAAATGCTGTCTTTAATTATAAAGGCAACTAATTTTTTTGGAAAATAAGCTTAATTTCACAATGAAATTACCGATTATAATTTATATATAAGAGTAGTTTGGGGAGGTACTGCGGATTTGATTTCGTCTAATTTATCATATGCAAATTGATTGTTTTTTTAATTAGTATCAGATGATTTTTATAAAACTTTATACCGGAAATAGAGAGGGATGAAATGAATGTCACTACAAAAGCAAAAAAATAACAAAAAATCTATAAGGACTCGATTATTTCCTTTGTTTATAGGATTAGCTATGACACCTGTTATAATAGGCCTGCTTTTGTCTTATAATGAAACGATGAATTTACTCGAAAACAGAGTAATAACAGGTCAGAAACAAGCAACTTCTGCGGTTGTCACGATGTTAAATGAGACGGTAGAAACAGCAGAGCAGTCAGTCAGTATCATGGCGGCAAATGAAAGTACTCTAGATGCGAATAATAGTGATAATCTAGCTATTTTAGATGACAAACTGGATATAGTTAGAGATAGCAATCCTCAATTTTTATATACATATTATTATGCACCAGAAACTGGAATGGTAGGGAGCACAGAAGGTATCCCTTCCGATTATGATGGAACGAGTCGTGATTGGTATATAGATGCGATGGATGAAAACGGCTCAACGTATTGGTCATTACCTTATACAGATGCTGGAACAGGAGAAGTAACAGTCACGGCTTCGCAAGCTATTGGAGATATGGGAGTCATTGGGTTAGATATCGGTTTAGGAAAAGTTGCTACTAAAGTGGCTGAAGTTAGTTTCGGGAATACTGGAGAAGTGTATGTTATTTCAGAAGATGGCTACGTTCAAATGTCAAAAAATGATGAATGGATAGGTACCGATATAAGTAAAGAAGCGATTTTTACGGAAACTACTGATGAAGTGGGGTACTTGAACAATGCGGATGAACATGGTGGCTTCGCAGATTATTATGAAACTGAGCCAGCTTTAGGTTTTACTGTCTACGGAACAGTTGATGAGACAGAAATGCGAAATGAAATACGCTCATTTTTAACTATCGCATTGCTGGTCTTAGGTATTTCGTTATTATTAGCCATAGTCGCTGCTTATATACTTACTAAATATTTAACTACAATCACAAGTGGAATTGAAAATGCCTTAGAAAAAGCTAAACTTGGAGATTTATCCATACGTTTAACCGGTAATGATTTATTTAGATCAAGGAAAAAAAGTGGTAATCAAAATTACAAAGAAAAAGATTTGAAATATAATGGAGATGAATTCCATCAAATTGCCATTGGATTTAATGATACGATGGATAGTTTCTATAATACGGTTTCCATGATTCAAGGGAATAGTCAAACAATTTTAGATATGTCTAAAACGTTAAATGAGATTGGCAGTCAGACAAGCTCAGCTACTGAAGAAGTTTCAGAAACCATAAATGAAATTGCTCAAAGTACTGGATCACAAACACACGATACGGAAAATACTCTAAGCCTCATGAATCATTTAGCAGATTCAATTTCGACCATTGAAACTGAAATGGGAAAAATGGGAACTATGGCAGATAAAACAATAGTAGCAAGTGGAAATAACAATACTTCAATGCAAGAAGTGAGTCATAATTGGAATGAAACAAGTGGAATTTTAGATGATTTAAAAAATGACATTAAAAAAGTAGATACTGAAATCCAAAGTATTGAAGGGATCACACAAATCATTAAAAGTATCTCTGAACAAACCAACTTACTCGCTTTAAATGCTTCTATAGAGGCTGCGCGCGCAGGTGAAGCTGGAAAAGGTTTCTCTGTAGTAGCGGAAGAAATACGTAAATTAGCTGAAAAAAGCAATGCATCGTCAGAAAATATCAACAAAATCATTCAAACGATTCAAGGGAAATCTACTGCTATGGTATCGACATTAAATACGGCTTCAACCGGTAGTCAGAAACAAACTGAGATGATTCGACAAGCAATCGATTCTAATGAAGAAGTAGTTGATCAAGTGAAGCAATTGGTTGAAACTATTGTAACAGCTTCTCAAGGTAGTCAAGAAATCAATAAAAACAAAGATAATGTAGTAGCATCTTTAGAAAACATTGCGGCTTCTGCAGAAGAAATCTCTGCTGGGACAGAACAAGTTTCTTCTAATGCTGAAGAAATTTTAGCAACGATGCAAGAATTCTCATCTAACATCTCTCAACTAGAAGGAATAGCAGAAAAGTTAAAAGAATCTGCTGGACACTTTAAATTATCCTTGCATTAATTTTTGCATTATTTTGATGAATTGTAATATTAAGTTAGACAAAATATCTTCATCCATGTAAGTCAAAAATGCTTCCAGTGGCGTCTTATACTTCAATGATTTTCTTGGAATAGTATTTCTATTATCTGCATCAGAGGAAACAAGCGATTGGTCGACTTGATTAAAGTCCATTTCTTTTGGCAAGCCATCTTTTCGAATCAAACCATTCGAATTCTCGTTTAAATCTCGTTGTGAAGGTGTTCCTGGATCTGTAAAATAAATAACAACATCCTGTTGGTGATAATAAGATTCTATCATCATTAGCCCATCCGTGGCAAGATGTGTGTAGGCCATTCGTGATCACTCCCCTATCTTCTTTAGTAGGAAATAGAGGTTGAGTGTACCATGAATGGCTTTTTTATTTGTCTAGCTTAATTTTAAAATTGGCGGAATATAAAAATGCTTATAACCCCTCCTCTTTTTGATTGTGGTTCATTTATAGCATTTGCCAACTGGTTTAATCGTTGTTTTCTCATCTTAATAATAAAGAAAAAAATAGCTCTATTTGTAATTAATTCGTTCATTGTCACAGTGATTAATCCCCTTAGACTAGCTATCACAACTAAAATAATAAAAATATTAATTGGTCACATTTATTTTTTTATTTACAAAACAATATTTAAAGGTTATAGTTGACTCGTCAATGATTGACCAGTCAACTATAACTTTAAAAGGAGGTGTAGTTTGAATCTTAGAGAATTTAGTAGCCTTCTTTATCAGATAAAGATTGCGAACCAGGAACTGACATCCAAATTTGAAAAAGTAACTGGGTTTAGTTTGACCAGATACGAATTAATGATGATGCTTAAAGAAACAGGGAAATGTTCACAAAAGGAAATACAGCATAGGTTAGGTATAGATAGTGCTGCCGTTACAAGACATTTGAAAATTCTAGAAGAAAAAGAATACGTTATTCGAGAAAGAAATAAAGAAAATAATCGAGAATTCTTCGTAGAAATTACCCAAAAAGCAAAAATGGATCTTGAAACCTGTGAGAAAGAACATGATAGACCACAAAATCCCTTATATGATGTGCTTAGTTCTACAGAAGAAAAACAATTACAACTATTGCTTAAAAAACTAATCAAACAAGAAGAGGTTTAAAAATGACAGTAAATAATGATTTTTCAGATATCGCTTATAATAGAAAATCTATCAGAGTGTACGATGAAAGTGTTAAAATTTCTAATGAAGAAATGCTTGAAATGATCCAAAAATCAACTATCGCACCATCATCAGTAAATATGCAGCCTTGGCGTTTCGTAGTCGTCGAGAGTCCTGAAGAAAAACAAAAATTGAAACCTTTAATTCGTTTCAACACAAGACAAAATGATACCTCTTCAGCAATGATCCTTATATTTGGAGATATGGAATGTTATGAGTATGGGGAAGAAATTTATAATCAAGCAGTCATTGAAGGTAAAATGTCTCCACAAGTGAGAGATGAGCAATTAGCTGCAATCATCCCTTATTACAAAAATTTAACTAGAGAAGCAATGAATGATGTCGTAAAAATTGATTCCAGTTTAGCTGCTATGCAATTTATGCTGGTCGCACGTGCTCATGGATATGATACCAATCCTATTGGTGGATTTGAAGCTGATCAATTAGCAGAAGCATTTGGCTTGAATAAAGACCGTTATGTACCTGTCATGATTCTATCCATTGGTAAAGCTTTAGAAGAAGGATATAATTCTATTCGTCTTGATGCAAAAGAATTCATTACTTTTAAATAAGAGAGGAAGATTAGCAGATGAAAGTTATTAACGCCTCATTTTTTATCAAAGAAGATCAACGCGAGAATTTTCTATCAGACACCAAAGAACTAATTTCAGCAACTAGAAAAGAAGAAGGTTGTTTAGCCTACAATCTTTACGAATCACTAGAAGAAAGAAATGCTTTCATTATGGTAGAACTTTGGAAAGATCAAGCTGCAATTAATAATCATAATCAAAGTTCTTTACTACAAAGTTTATTTAGTAAAATAGCTGATTTCAGTACAAAAGCACCAGAATTAAAAATTTCCGAATTAAGTGAATAAATTATGTCTGCCTAGATTAGAAAGAATTAAGTTGAAAGTCACTTGATGGATTACTCAAAACCCAAGGAGCATATAATAGATTCATTGGGTTAGGATTTGCTCTATGGTGCATTTTTATCAATAGATTCTTTTGAAGACACAAGATTGTTATTAGTTTACAGTATACAAAAATGGATCCTATAGAAAACACTTTTTTAGTGTTCATTCTATAGGGTCCATTTTAATTTTATTAAACCTTTTTTTATTTTAACTGATTAAAATTTTAAACCAGTTAATTAACACCGATATCTCATCCTCATAAATTATGGCAGCGACATTTGTTCCATCTGTTATAATTAAGGAGTCCAAAGGCACATTGTTTTTCTCTACGACTTCAGATAATGCACTATCTGGCCAGTTTGTTCCACATAAAAATGGAGGCTCTGCTCCCACTAAAAATCTTGAAGGGTCTTTTTTCAGCTGTGAAATCAACTTGTGATTGAGATCATAACCTAAAAATTCATACACTTGATTATTTACTTCTGCGATAATTGTCAATTTATGCAATGATGATCTAAACAATCTTTTTTGTTCTTTAATAGTAGGTTTAAACTTGAAAGTTACTTCTTTTAATGTTAGTGGTTTAGTTTTTTCTAAATGATAAGTTGCTTGTTCTAAATTCATAGCTATTTCCATAATCTCATTCCTTTATTTATATTTTGGCGTTTTATTTGTTAATAGAAGAATCTAGAAATAATCAGTTAAATTTTTTTAAGGATAGCAACTCTTAATATTTACAGACATACATTAAATTGTATAGAACTATGTATCGAGAAATTTGTCATACCAATTTTCTTTTTTTATTTTAAAGAGAAATTTCAAATGAGCGCTCATTAATTATAGATCTTGAGATAGCCGAATCATATCAATACATTGTATGCCGTTTTCAAAAATTTCCTTTGCATAATGTTTAGTGAAAAAATTTATATCTACACCAGTAATTCTGAAATGACATTTTTGATAAAGGGTTAATGGTCCTATACTTGAATTACCTGTTCCGACTTCTATTATTTTATATCCATCGATTTTTGCTTTTTCAATTGCAGCTAAGACTAGCTGTCTGCCAATACCCTCTCCTTGCCGTTCTTCTGTAACAGCGATATTTATTAATTCTATTGTTTCAGGTCTTGTAGGTAGAAGTACAAATACGCCAATAACTTTTTGTTGTTCTTCAGCTACAAAACATAACCCTCTTTTCACATAATTGTTGATACTATTTTGAGAAGGATCTGCAGATAATAGAAGATCTAACGGTCTAGCTTCAAATTTATTTAGCTTTCTGATATCCATTATATTCTCCTTTGTGATTTATAGAATTAATAATAAAATGTTTTTTGCGTACAGTACACGAAACTAGATAAAATCGTGCATCAAAAGAAGCACTCTTCAACCAAGATAATGCTCCGTTTTTTATTTAATTTGATCTTTATTTTGGATAGCATTTTTTAGTTCAATGATCTCTTTTTCTAAACTATTAATCTTTTTTTCTAATTTAGATACATCGGATCTTACAACTGATAATGCACCTAAGTAAATAGCTACAGCTGGCAAAAATATTAAAAAAAAGTTGCTAGTTTCTCCCAAATTGACACCTTCTAACTTTTTAATCTGAACATTTAATTTTATTGGTGAGATGAGTAAAAGTTCCAAGTTATAGCTTTTGCAAATCCCGTGTAATTATAACGTCCTTTTACATAAGATAACAAAAGATATCACAAAAAGAAACCGTTAACAATGCATATTTTAAAAAAGATAAAATAAATATTTTTTTAAAGTCTCTCTAACTTTAATTCTGCCAGCAAGTTTTCTTTAAACACATGAAATTGGGTAGAATCGTATATCCAGAAATTTGTATTAACAAGATTTTTTTTTTTTATATTTAATCAAAGTAGAATAACTCTTCAAATTTTTTATCTAAAGCGATACATAATATCAATGCTAATTTTGCTGTAGGAACAAATACACATCTCTCTATTGAACCAATCGTATTTCTAGAAACACCGATCATATCTGCGAGTTGTTGTTGAGAAAGCCCTAATTCTCTACGAATGTCTTTTAAATGATTTCTCAGTTCTAAATCTATATCTCCGGAATAATTTTTATCCTGTTTACTCATATCGTTTCAATCACATACCAAACTAAGAATGTAATTCCAATAAGGGCAGTAATAATACCATATACCAAGGTATCTTTTTCTTTTGTTTGCTTATAACGACCAATGCTATGAAAAGATAAAAAAGATAATGAGATTGCACCAGTATCTCCAAACGGCAAATTCATATATATTTTATAGATAGTTATAATCATGATTACCATAAGCATAGCAAAGAAGCCTTTCTCATCACTAATATCATTAATATAGTCATTACCTTCATCGCTCTTTTCATTTCGATAACTGTTTAATAACTTTTCTTTTTTCATAATTATCCTCCTTTTCTAATGACAAGTTTGTTTGTCTGATTAAAGAATAGCGCAGACAAGCCTACTTGTCAATTCTGTTCTTTATTTGAATAATCTTTTTATACATTAAATTGTATAAAGTCATGTATTGTAAAACAAGAGCTCTAACACTTTTCATTAGAGTGTTAGAGCTCTTGTTTAGTTAGTTTATACAATTTTCAGCGATTTTATAGACGGTTTCTTTATCTCTTTTTCCAATAACAACAACTTAGATCACTTCAAATTCATCTTGTACTTCTCTAAAAATAACACGAAGTCCCATTTTTTTGTTTTTCAGTTTATTACATTGAGCTAAAGAGCCATGTAACGAATAGGCCTTCTGATGTACCGCAACTAAATACACAACGAATAAGCTGTAATTAAGCGAGAAAGTTAATTAATCGCACTTTCTATTATTCATCAATCACCAAACGACGTGTATAAACGGCTTGTCCTGAATGCATAACGGCATCATCAATAATAGAAATAAGTCGAGCTTGATGAGTTACTGGTGGAGACCAATTTTCATCAACAATTTTATCTAAAGTATCTTCATTTAAATTAGCTAGATAATCCTTTGCTAATTTGATACTGACATCTAAATAATCACTTAAGAGATTTTTGTCAGAAACAGTGACTTGTTCAGCTTCTTCTGATGTATGTTTGTATTCGGGCGTATCATCTGGGAGCGGCAAATCAAAACGTTTATTCCACCCATTCCTTGTATACAGTGCTTCTTCGCCTTTTAAATCAGAAATCTGCATATCAATTTCACGAGCATTATGCCAAAAGAGCCAAGTTACTGATTTAAGTAAAGGATGTGGCATTTTATTGGCCTCTTCTACCGTCATTTTGTCCAAAGTTTCTTCAAAACGTTCTTGAACACGATCTAATAGTTCTACTTGTATAGTTGTCATCTCTATCACTCCTTGAAGTGATTTTACCACCCACCAAAAGATTTGTTAATTAAAACGCTAGAAAGCAAAACGTGAATTTTTCTCTATTATCAAATAATCTAAAGGGCAAAAGCAGTTCTCAATTGAAGTGTTCCTCTCTTCTTTATATAAACGCCATATAAACGTCGATTATATAAATAAGTTAGACAAATTAAAAAAACATTCGTGGTTCACTCAACCTATATTTCTTACTAAAGAAGACTGGGAGTTATCACGAATGACCTACACACAGCTTACCAATGGTGAGCTATTCATAAATAAAAAAAGACTTTTCAGTTTTGAAAGGTCTTTTTTATTCGTGAAAATATAAGTTAAACAATAATTTTTTATAGTTTACGTGATTTTTGCCTCAGTAAGAATGTTTTATGTTTAATAAGTAAAACTTGTTATACAAATTTATTTACAACCTCTTTTGTCACAAGTAACTGATTTTGATGTTGACTCCCAATCTTCAAGGTTATCATTAATTTGTGCACCACACCCAGTATAATTTCCTTCTTTAACATGTATCTTGCCTTTTTCAGACTTTTTAGTATCATTACCAATGTATTTAATTTTTTCCATTGAATTTCCTCCTTTGAATAACTACAGATCATTATTATTAACTTATATATGTAAGCGTATACTTTTTATTCATTTAAAACAAGGTTTAAATTGATTACCTTTAGTTTCTTATTATCTGATTTATCAAATTAAGTTAGACAAAATATACCATTGTTATACTTGTATGTATTGGATATCTCATATTTTTTCTCAAAAATAAAATAATATGACTCTAACTTCCATTTCTGATACAATAAGCCAGTCACACTATTTCTCAGAGAAATTATATACCTGTTCGGATCAGGTCGGTTTTTGAAAAATAGTCAGACTCTTGTATGCTAAACCAACCTAATCCGAAACACATTCACAAAAATCAAATGCATGTATAACATGCCGAGGGAGAACAACTTGTTATTTAATGAATTAGAATTGAACCAACACCTATTGCACGCACTGGAAGAGGCCGGCTATACGAAAGCAACGCCTATTCAAGAGGATGCCATTCCGCATCTGATGAACAACAAGGACTTGTTGGGTTGTGCCCAGACTGGTACTGGTAAGACTGCTGCCTTTGCCCTACCCATCCTTCAAAATATTATGGAAGAAAAAACAGTTGGAAAAGGTGCCATCAAAGCCTTAATCCTTGCTCCTACCCGTGAACTTGCTATTCAAATCGGTGAAAGTTTCCAAATATACGCTAAATACCTTCCTTTGAATATCCAAGTAATTTTTGGCGGTGTTTCCCAGAATCCTCAGACAGCTACGCTGAAACGCGGAACGGATATCCTAGTCGCGACGCCAGGCAGACTATTGGACCTTATCAGACAAGGATATGTCAAGCTGAACCAGGTTGATTTCTTCGTCTTGGATGAAGCCGATATGATGTTGGATATGGGAATGCTACGTGATGTACGCCATATTATCCGTGAATTGCCTAAGAAACGTCAAAGTATGTTCTTTTCAGCAACGATGCCGAAAGAAATCGAAAAACTTGCTGGAACCATTTTATTAAACCCGGTAAAAGTGGTTGTCAATCCGGTTTCATCAACTGTTGAAGTCATCCAACAGAGCGTTTATCGCGTAGCCAAGACCGACAAAACTAACCTACTTATCCATCTTTTGAAGAATAAGCAGGTTGAGCGCTCCCTAGTCTTCTCCAGAACTAAGCATGGCGCCAACAAAATCGTCAAAAAACTTTTGCAAGCGGGTTTCTCCGCCGAAGCGATTCATGGCAACAAGTCCCAGAATGCGCGTCAACAAGCTTTAGAAAACTTCAAAACCATGAAAACTAGTGTTCTCGTAGCGACAGATATCGCAGCCCGTGGTATCGATGTGCCTGAGCTTTCGCAAGTTATCCAATTTGACTTGCCTGAAGTTCCAGAAACCTACGTTCACCGCATCGGCCGTACAGGACGAGCAGGGCTAAGTGGAAAAGCTATCTCTTTCTGTGATGAAACAGAATCAGACTTGTTGCGCGACATTGAAAAACTTAGTAAGAGGAAAGTTCCAGTCATAAAAGACCATCCTTATTTGTTAAAAGAAGGCACTCAAGCACCAACACAGCAGGCGAAAAAAGCAGTTTCTACGCGCAATAATGGAACACAAACAAAAAAGAAACAAGGTCGAAGAGGTGGTCAAAAATCCGCGCAAAGACCTCGTGTACAAACGAAAAACACGTAAAGTAATCGGTTGACAAAGCCACCCGCTTTTATATCGGTAATGACTTAGGTGAAGTAGAGGAAACTAAAAAAACATTCATTAAATATTAATATACTATTTTTCAACTTACTACTATCAAAATATATGCCAGCAGTTAAGGTTTGAAGCTACTCAATGGAGAGTGGCTTTTTTAGTAGTTAAAATTTCTTCCTAAATAGACGTGTTTGCTGGTAGAAAGCTATGGGACAAAACCTAGGGTAGTGACCCCCAAGAGTTAGATGTCACTCTAACTTTTGGGGGTTGAATATTGCGAAAGATTAGAGCCACTTGTGCGGACTTTAGAGCCAGTGATTGCGTTGGATAGATCCGTTCAGTGC
>NZ_JAGGRF010000050.1:0-1679 GCF_018612935.1 Carnobacterium sp. ISL-102
GACAGAAGAACAAAGAATCTCGCAGAGTATGTTCCAGCCTTGTAGAGATTCTGTTTTTTCCGAGAGCCTGTCGAACGCAGCTCAACTAAAGGATGCGGAGTTCGACGTCAATGCTTGAAAAAAGATTAGTCTATAATCTTTAGATTAGGTGATTTGGTTAAATAGACCATTTAAATTTATTTCGAAAATTTCAAGTTTAAGTTAGCCACTTGTAGCTATTCTATTTTACGCCTTACTTTCTAGCTATTGAACTGAACTGAGTTGAGCCCTAATTGTTAAATTCTCAAGGATCAAACAGCCGTACGTTCTTGTTGGAATGCCTTCACGAAACAGTCATGTGGTGTCTGATAATCTAGGATTCTTCTAGGATAATCATTCATCCATTGTTGAATCCGTAGACATTGAGCTTTGCTCACATCCGCCATTGACTTGCCTTTGGGAAGGAAACGTCGAATCAGTTTATGTTGGTTCTCGCTAGTCCCGCGTTCCCAGGAAGTATAAGGATGACTAAAATAAACATCCGCTACATCGTGCAGGGCTTCGTGCAGTCCTGCAAATTCAGATCCATTGTCGGAGGTTACCGTTTTAAACAGACGACTAAAGTTATCTCCAGCACGTTCTCGCAGTACATGGACTGCTCGGTCAACTGAATAAGCATCTTTTCCATTCAATTTTAAGATGACTTCAAAACGTGTTTGCCTTTCGACTAATGTCAGTAAAACCGTATCTGATTTCGTTTTGTTTCCTACGACAGTATCGATTTCCCAATGGCCGAATGTTTCTCGATTTTCGACGACGGCTGGGCGCTCGTTTATGGATCTTCCTAATATTCGCTTGTTCAGACGAGATTTAGGGTCCTGTTTTTTTAGTTTACGAGATAGCTTTTCAAGTAAATCTAAGTTCGTTGTTTTCATGACTCCTCGATCAATCCACTGATAAAGAGTGGTCGTGCAGGGAATGATCTTAGAATCGAACAATCCCTGATTTGAAGCAAAACCAACGACGACATCTGGGGACCACTTTTCATGGATCATTTTGTCATCAGCCCAATTAATAAAAGTCTCTGTATCGGCCCATTTAGGCCGTCTACCAGAGTTTAGACGCTCTTTATCGTAGTGAGCTTGTCCCGCATCAGAACTATAAACAGAGTCATAATAGTCATACACCTTACCATTTTGTTTTTGGCGTTTTAATTGTGTAATGGTTCCTCTTTTGATTTCATTATTAATCGTTTGAGGAGCCCGATCAAGAACGTCAGCTATTTTTCGGTTTGAATAGTCTTCCTTTTTTAGAACCTCGATTTGGCAGCGTTCGGCATAAGAAAGGTGTTTTCCCTTACGTGAATCTATGTTATTCTTAGTTTGCGTCATGTGAATTCATCCTTGTCTATTGAGAGTTAGTGGTAACTTCAATATAACATGAAATTCACGTGGCGTTTTTTTTAGTTAGCGGTGGCTAACTTCATTATAAAATCCGCCATCAAACAATTTATCTACAATCGTAAAAAATAATATAACAGTTTTTATTTTATTAAGTGGACTAGGTTTGTTGTTTGATTCTAGAATATAGAAGTTGCAATTGCTTACCCAAATAGTGGGTAGACTAGAATAAAGCACAGAGTGAAATGAGTAAAATTATAGTTAGTTGCTGGCTTGCAATTAATAAATGGTCTTATAACT
>NZ_JAGGRF010000051.1:0-1596 GCF_018612935.1 Carnobacterium sp. ISL-102
GACCAATACTAATCGGTCGAGGACTTAACCAAAGATTTAAACGGTGATAGACGGTCAATGAACGAAAACGATTTTTAACTTATCCAGTTTTGAGAGAATAATGTTCTCTTGATTGAAATTGTGTGGTGATGATGGCAAGAAGGTCACACCTGTTCCCATGCCGAACACAGAAGTTAAGCTTCTTAGCGCCGATGGTAGTGAAGGGTTTCCCTTTGTGAGAGTAGGACGTTGCCACGCAGATTCAATTATTCCGCAATAGCTCAGCTGGTAGAGCGCATGACTGTTAATCATGATGTCGTAGGTTCGAGCCCTACTTGTGGAGTACCATAGTCGATCTATGTAAATATAAACGAGATTCGTTTGGTGAACCCCATCTGGAGAGTTGTCCGAGTGGCCGAAGGAGCATGATTGGAAATCATGTAGGCGGTGAACGCTGTCTCAAGGGTTCGAATCCCTTACTCTCCGTTTAAAACACTGACCCGTTGGTCAAGCGGTTAAGACACCGCCCTTTCACGGCGGTATCACGGGTTCGATTCCCGTACGGGTCATCAGTAGCGACGTTACTGAGATTAGGAAAAGAAGTACATTTTTACCTGGAGGTTTAGCTCAGTTGGGAGAGCATCTGCCTTACAAGCAGAGGGTCGGCGGTTCGAGCCCGTCAACCTCCATTAGTTTAACAAGGTCTCGTGGTGTAGGGGTTAACATGTCTGCCTGTCACGCAGAAGATCGCGGGTTCGATTCCCGTCGAGACCGTTGGTATAATAACTAAACTAAAAACCATTTCTATAATGGCCTGGTAGCTCAGTTGGTAGAGCACTTGATTGAAGCTCAAGGTGTCGGCAGTTCGATTCTGTCCCAGGCCACCATTTATGGAGGGGTAGCGAAGTGGCTAAACGCGGCGGACTGTAAATCCGCTCCTTCGGGTTCGACAGTTCGAATCTGTCCCCCTCCATTGTTTTTTTTAAGAAAGACCTATTTTAAGATAGGGGTATAGTTTAAAGGTAGAACTATGGTCTCCAACACCATCAGTGTGGGTTCAATTCCTACTACCCCTGCCATTTTTAAAGAAAAACAAGCAACAAATAATTACCATGGCGATTGTGGTGAAGTGGTTAACACACCGGATTGTGGTTCCGGCATGCGTGGGTTCGAACCCCATCAGTCGCCTTTTTTTTTATTTATGGGCTATAGCCAAGCGGTAAGGCAAGGGACTTTGACTCCCTCATGCGTTGGTTCGAATCCAGCTAGCCCAGTTTAATTGAATACTCATTCAACTAAAAAAGATGGCGGTATAGCCAAGTGGTAAGGCAGAGGTCTGCAAAACCTTCATCACCGGTTCAAATCCGGTTACCGCCTTATTTTTGAAAAGATGAAAAAAGTAGTCCATATGCCGGCGTGGCGGAACTGGTAGACGCGCTGGACTCAAAATCCTGTGCCCGCAAGGGCGTGCCGGTTCGATTCCGGCCGCCGGTATACTAAATACACCTAACGTTTTAAAAACGTTAGGTGTATTTTTTTGTTGAATTTTATTTAAAGGTTCTACGTCAAATGGTGTGGATAGATACTTCACAATAAAATTTCTTTTGGAATAAAAGG
>NZ_JAGGRF010000052.1:0-9026 GCF_018612935.1 Carnobacterium sp. ISL-102
GCAAGAAGGTCACACCTGTTCCCATGCCGAACACAGAAGTTAAGCTTCTTAGCGCCGATGGTAGTGAAGGGTTTCCCTTTGTGAGAGTAGGACGTTGCCACGCAAATTCAATTGTTTTTTTATATGGAGGTTTAGCTCAGCTGGGAGAGCATCTGCCTTACAAGCAGAGGGTCGGCGGTTCGATCCCGTCAACCTCCACCATGAGTCATTAGCTCAGTTGGTAGAGCATCTGACTTTTAATCAGAGGGTCGCAGGTTCGAATCCTGCATGACTCATAGCTAATCATGCAACTATGTTTAGTTATGCCATATTTTTGCGGGTGTGGCGGAATTGGCAGACGCACTAGATTTAGGATCTAGCGTCGTAAGACGTGGGGGTTCAAGTCCCTTCACCCGCACTGTTTTTATTGAATGACTGAAGTATTACTTTAGCCGGCTTAGCTCAGTTGGTAGAGCATCTGATTTGTAATCAGAGGGTCGAGGGTTCAACTCCTTTAGCCGGCATTCTTTTGCGAAAGTAGTTCAGTGGTAGAACATCACCTTGCCAAGGTGGGGGTCGCGGGTTCGAATCCCGTCTTTCGCTTACTAGTTTGACTAGTAAAATCATTCATAAAAATGATAAACTGTTCTAATGCCGGGGTGGCGGAACAGGTAGACGCACAGGACTTAAAATCCTGCGGTGAGTGATCACCGTGCCGGTTCGATTCCGGCCCTCGGCACCATACGCACCCATAGCTCAATTGGATAGAGTACTTGACTACGAATCAAGGGGTTAGAGGTTCAAGTCCTCTTGGGTGCATTTCTTTTGAAAGAAAGAATCAACAACGGGAAGTAGCTCAGCTTGGTAGAGCACTTGGTTTGGGACCAAGGGGTCGCAGGTTCGAATCCTGTCTTCCCGATTTTTAAATCAGGGGCCTTAGCTCAGCTGGGAGAGCGCCTGCCTTGCACGCAGGAGGTCAGCGGTTCGATCCCGCTAGGCTCCACTTTTTTTAAAAATTATCACTTTTATTATGGCGGTGTAGCTCAGCTGGCTAGAGCGTCCGGTTCATACCCGGGAGGTCGGGGGTTCGATCCCCTTCGCCGCTATTGTTTTTTTAAGATCTTGGACCTTTAGCTCAGTTGGTTAGAGCAGACGGCTCATAACCGTCCGGTCGTAGGTTCGAGTCCTACAAGGTCCATTAATCGGTTGAGATTAAAGTAACCTTGTATTGTTATGGAGGATTACCCAAGTCCGGCTGAAGGGAACGGTCTTGAAAACCGTCAGGTGTGTAAAAGCACGCAAGAGTTCGAATCTCTTATCCTCCTTTTTTTAAATGTTTCATTAATATTATCGCGGGGTGGAGCAGTTGGCAGCTCGTCGGGCTCATAACCCGAAGGTCACAGGTTCAAGTCCTGTCCCCGCAATTTATCTTTTTTTAAAAGATAGTTTTAAATGCAAAAAGGTCTCGTGGTGTAGGGGTTAACATGTCTGCCTGTCACGCAGAAGATCGCGGGTTCGATTCCCGTCGAGACCGTTTTTGCGAGTGTAGTTTAGTGGTAAAACCACAGCCTTCCAAGCTGTTGATGCGGGTTCGATTCCCGCCACTCGCTTTTTTTATGGGCCTATAGCTCAGCTGGTTAGAGCGCACGCCTGATAAGCGTGAGGTCGATGGTTCGAGTCCATTTAGGCCCATTGAATAAATTAATAGTTAGTTTTAATTTTTGGGGAAGTACTCAAGTGGCTGAAGAGGCGCCCCTGCTAAGGGTGTAGGTCGTTAACGCGACGCGAGGGTTCAAATCCCTCCTTCTCCGTATTTTGTTTTCATAAATTTTAGACCCGTTGGTCAAGCGGTTAAGACACCGCCCTTTCACGGCGGTATCACGGGTTCGATTCCCGTACGGGTCATTTACAATTTTGTCTAATTTAATAGTTCATCATTGTATCAGTCTTATGGAGGATTACCCAAGTCCGGCTGAAGGGAACGGTCTTGAAAACCGTCAGGTGTGTAAAAGCACGCAAGAGTTCGAATCTCTTATCCTCCTTTTTTTAAATGTTTCATTAATATTATCGCGGGGTGGAGCAGTTGGCAGCTCGTCGGGCTCATAACCCGAAGGTCACAGGTTCAAGTCCTGTCCCCGCAATTTATCTTTTTTTAAAAGATAGTTTTAAATGCAAAAAGGTCTCGTGGTGTAGGGGTTAACATGTCTGCCTGTCACGCAGAAGATCGCGGGTTCGATTCCCGTCGAGACCGTTCAATTAAATAGTTGGCCCGGTAGCTCAGTCGGTAGAGCACTTGATTGAAGCTCAAGGTGTCGGCAGTTCGATTCTGTCCCGGGCCATTTCTTTTAATGCAGGTGTAGTTTAGTGGTAAAACCACAGCCTTCCAAGCTGTTGATGCGAGTTCGATTCTCGTCACCCGCTTTTTTTTTTTTGGGCCTATAGCTCAGCTGGTTAGAGCGCACGCCTGATAAGCGTGAGGTCGATGGTTCGAGTCCATTTAGGCCCATTGTACTAATGAAAATATAGACCCGTTGGTCAAGCGGTTAAGACACCGCCCTTTCACGGCGGTATCACGGGTTCGATTCCCGTACGGGTCATCAGATAATTAAACGAAAAGAGATTGGAGGAAATTCTCTGGTCTTTTTTTTGTTTAATTATAAAAGGTTTCATCAAAAAAGATAGTTTTATCTTTTAAATCGAGTGTAGTTCGGATACAGTTATTATGAGACATATGAATTTTCCTCTCGAGTGAGTTGTCGTGACTTTATTCTAACTGGAAAATTCATTCATACTAAAAATTATACAGCCGATTCCTCTCACCAACGTCCTTTATTGTATAATTCTTAAAAGAAAGCCATACAGCCCTTAAGTATTACTAATAGTACAAAGAAAACAAAAGATGTTGTGGACGTCACAGAATCGTTCTCCCAAAGAAACAATAGGCTTACATCAAAGATAAAGTCGCTCAAGGTTGGAGTCCTAATGTCATTGTCGGTCGGGCAGAAGAGTCCATTAAGTGTTCCGATAGTACCCTTTACCGTCAATTCCAAGAAAATCATTGAAGTATCAAACACCAGTGGAAGTATTCTTGAGTTACAAGGATGGAGATAGTTTGTCTAGCTTAATTTGACAAATTAGAAAACAAATAAAATTCTACTTAAACAGATGCAATATATAAAATGAAAATATGCATTGCCAATCCATTAAGGGTATGCCATTATGTAGGTAACGATAGTCATTGGAGGAGAGAATACATGTCTAACTTACCAAATTGTCCAAAATGTAATTCAGAATACACTTATCAGGATGGTAACCTTTTTGTTTGCCCAGAATGCGGCCACGAGTGGGGAGTAGATTCAATTAGTGAAACAGATAAAAGTAAAAAAGAGTTCAAAGATGCACATGGAAATAAATTAATCGATGGAGATTCAGTAATTGTTATTAAAGATCTTAAAGTAAAAGGGACTTCCAGTGTTGTAAAAAAAGGAACCAAAGTAAAGAATATTCGTTTGGTTGACGGTGATCATGATATTGATTGTAAAATCGAAGGTATTGGTGCTATGCAATTAAAAACGGAATTTGTAAAAAAGGCTTAATGTCAGTGAAGAAAAACAAACTAAGGCCATTTCATTTAGCTTAAATGGTTTTTTTTTTTTTTTTTGAAATATGAGGAAAATCTCTTTTTAATTTGAATATTTTTTATTCAAATTAGATTCTCTTTTCTATAATTTATACAATTTTTTTTATTTGATACCAATTTACAAGGGAGAACATGATTATTACAATAATGGAATAAATAATGATATGCATAATGCCATAGTTTCGATACTTTAATTATATAAGATGGTACCCTTTTTGTTTAGGTTAAATCATTATTTTACTATAAAAAAAAGAAATCATTATTCCCACAAAAAAGTGAGAATAATAATTTCTTTTTTATTTTTCACTGGAACTTTTGGCCCAGCCTCTTTCCTACTACATTTCGTTTTTATTTAAGTAACATGAATGAGTAGAATAATACTAAGGGCTATAAAAAAAGAAATTGAATAGAGTTGTAAAGTCCTTTGTTTAATTTTTGAAGGAATGGTTTCTTCTTTAGAGAAGAGAGATTGGATAAGTTTAACAGCAAAAGGTAATGTAAGTAGAAAGATAAAGGTTGATTTTTTGAAAATAGGGATGAAAAAAATTAAGCTTACTAAGTAAATTGACACTAACAAGCATAAAAAGATTAGATTAAATCTTTTTGCGTCTAAAAAAATAGTATTTGTTTTATTTTCATTTGAGTGTTTGGTAATTTCTGCATAGTTTAGTTGAAGCTTTCCCAACTCTACTAAAAATAGAGTTAAAATTAAAGGTATACTCCAATAAAAAAGAGTGATGGGGATGAAATTTGCTTGGATATAAAAACTTAAGTAGGTTAGGATTCCTCCTTTGAATACGCTGGAAACAACCAATGTTAACCAAGAATAACCATGTCTGACTAAGTAGAATTGTGAGTGGATCACTAAGCTATAGAAAAAACAAAGTAAACCTGCTAAGGGATGGATCGTATATGAAAAATAATAAATGAGCGATAAGTTGATCAATTCAAAAATAATACAAGGGAGATGATTAAATGAAAGAGTTGTTTTGGCTGATTCAAATAAAAAGTTTCCTAATAAATGGTTTATAAAAATAAAACTATACAATAGAAAGAAACGGATGAAATTATGCTGGGTATATTGACTAGCGTAAAGAGTGCCTACAAGTAAATAGGATAAGGGAATTAGAAATGTTAATAATAAAGGGTGATAGAGATAATGAATGATCTTTTTATAAATAGATTGCACCAATGAAAAACTCCTTTTAATTGCTTAATTATTCTTATTTTACCTAAAATAGGTAGTAGGGTACAGGTAAATAAATAATAAGTGAAATGAACTGATAAGAAAGCACAGAGTTATTTATCAAATTTGATGGATTTAATATTAATGAATCATAAATTATGGTAAAATAGTTAAGGTTTGCAAATCGGATTCCCGAGAGGATTCACTTTTACAGTGGAGAAGCCTTGTAACCGAAAAATTAAAGGGGGAACAAATGAATGACAGAAAGAAAATTATTTACTTCTGAATCCGTTTCAGAAGGACATCCAGATAAGATGGCGGATCAAATCAGTGATGCGATATTAGATGAGATTTTAGCAAAAGACCCTGATGCAAGAGTTGCTTGTGAAACAGCTATAACAACAGGACTTGTATTAGTAATGGGAGAAATCTCTACAACAACTTATGTGGATATCCAAAAAACAGTGAGAGATACAATTCGCGATATAGGGTACACAAGAGCTAAGTTTGGATTTGATGCAGATACCTGTGCAGTAATTGTTTCTATTGATGAACAATCAAGAGATATTGCCCAAGGTGTGGATGATTCCTTAGAATCTAAAGAAACAAATCAAGATGAATTAGATCAAATTGGTGCAGGTGACCAAGGTTTAATGTTCGGTTTTGCAATAAATGAAACACCTGAATTAATGCCGTTACCTATTTCATTGAGCCACCGTTTGACGAAACGTCTTTCTGTTGTTCGAAAAGAAAAGATAGTTTCTTATTTGAGACCAGATGCAAAAGCGCAGGTTACGGTTGAATATGATGAAAAGAACAAACCATTGCGTGTAGATACGATTGTTATCAGCACTCAACATCATCCAGATGTTACCTATGATCTATTGAAAAAAGATATGATCGAATTAGTAATCAAACATGAAATTCCTAGTGAATTACTAGATGAAGATACTAAGTACTTTATTAACCCAACGGGGCGTTTTGTTATAGGCGGACCGCAAGGAGATGCTGGATTAACTGGGCGTAAAATCATCGTTGATACTTATGGCGGTTATGCCCGTCATGGTGGTGGAGCATTCTCTGGAAAAGATCCTACAAAAGTAGATAGATCAGCAAGTTATGCAGCTCGGTATATCGCAAAAAATATTGTAGCTGCCGGACTTGCAGATAAATGTGAAGTTCAATTGGCTTATGCAATAGGCGTTGCATATCCTGTGTCTATTGCTATTGATACATTCAATACAGGAACAGTTGCAGAATCTCGCTTGATCGAAGCAGTACGTGCTATTTTTGATTTAAGACCAGCTGGTATTATCAAAATGCTAGACTTGCAAAGACCTATTTACAAACAAACTGCAGCGTATGGACATTTTGGACGTACTGATATTGATTTAACTTGGGAACATACGGACAAAGTTGATGGTTTAAAAGAATTTTTAGCCAAGTAAAAGAGTAAGATGTAAATAAGAAAGCCCAATGATATTTAATCATTGGGCTTTCTTATTTTTTAATTGAAATGAGGAAAAGGAGCACTTTCGAGCACATCTAATTCCTCTTTACGTTCTATAAACGATTGAATCAGTTAGGGCTATTTTATCACATATTATTATATATTGGATCAGTAGAAAGAGAGGGATCATTTTCAGTTGAATCTTTTCGTGATAAGATTATCGGATAAAAGCAGCGAAAAGAGATAACCAAGAGCCTGCTAAGAAAAAACCTGCAATTACATCAGAAGGAAAATGAACTCCTAAATAGATTCGACTAATACCAACAGCAATAATGATGACTGTTGCCAAAAGACAAGCTAACCATCTGATCCAATTTCTTCGAGTTAGGTGAAAAACCAGTAAAACGATCCCTCCATAACAAATTAAGGCAGCCATAGAATGGCCGCTGGGAAAGCTGTATCCACCCTGTAAAACAAGATGTTCAATGGTTGGGCGCGTTCTTTGGAAAATGAGTTTAACAAGTTGGTTTAATAACCCGGCTCCTATAACAACATGAAAAATATAGGAATATGCAATTTTAGGATCTTTCTTTCTCGAAATAAAGTAAAGACTGACAAGAAGAGTTATTAAAATAATAACGTTAGTTCCTCCCATATCGGTTACAAAGGAATAAAAAGACGTTCTTTTAGGAGATAGGTTAGTTAAAATAAGATTTGAAATAAATTGATCAAATGTATTAAGCCATTCTGTTTGCCGTGTTACTCCATAAGCAAATAGGCTAAAAGGGATAAGTAGTAATAGACTGATAAAAAAATAATTTGTAGTGTAAAAAGGTTTGCTCGTAAAAGATCTCATATTTTTGCCTCAGACTTTCTATAAAATAATTTGTAAATTAAATAAAGAGATGATCGTAAAAAACAGTTTAGCATATCTAATGTATAGAATAAAGTAAAAAAAGGTGCTACTGCACTAAAAAGATAAGTTATATAAATATAAATTGCTTTATAAACATGATATAACTATAAACCATGTTACGTTTGTGTAACGTATATTAAAAAATAGAATTCTAATTAGGTTAACCTTTCATTATAAGTTTGTTAAAGATATAATAAAATAGCAATAGTATTATAAAAATTATCTCTAAAAGATACTAAAGAAAAAAATATGGGGGTACTCACTTTGGAAAAAACAAGAAAAGAAAGAATTTCAGCTGAAAAAAATAAAAAAAGTTTTGATCAATTAAGAAACTCTAATGGAATGATCAAAAAAGGCACAGCTGTTTTTAGTACAACTTTGTTAGTGAGCTTACTTGCGTTTCCAACCTTCTCTGTTTCAGCTAGTGCAAATGATTCAGCAGAAACTAGCGGCGTTGTATTGAAAGATGCGCTTGAACAAAACAAGTATACAGATGAAGAAGGTACAAAAGTAGCAGTAGAAGCAAGTAGTAAAGAAAAAGAGTACATAACAGAGGATAGTTTAGGCGATAAAGAAAAAAAAATTAATGAGCTTAAAGCACTTATTTCAGATGAGGAATTTGAATCTTTAAAAGTTGAATATTTAGACTTTGAAAATTTATCAATCGAAGACATCGACGACTTAATTAAAAATGTTCCAGACATAGACACAACTGCAGTAGTATTTAGTGAAGGATCATATGAAGAAGCAGTAGCAACAACAAAAACAGCAACAGAAGCAATAGAAGCAATAGAAGCAATAGAAGCAACAAAAACAGCAGAAGCAGCAACAGCAGTAGCAACAACAAAAACAGAAGAAGCAGCAAAAACAGAAGCAGAAGCAGCCAAAGTAGAAGCAGCCAAAGTAGAAGCAGCCAAAGTAGAAGCAGCCAAAGTAGAAACAGCCAAAGTAGAAGCAGCCAAAGTGGAAGCAGCCAAAGTAGAAGCAGCCAAAGTAGAAGCAGCCAAAATAGAAGCAGCAAAAGCAGAAGCAACAAAAGCAGCGGCAACAACGACAGCTAAAACATATACGGTGAAATCTGGTGACACTTTAAATAAAATTAGCAGTGCTAATGGTGTAACGGTAACGCAACTGAAAACATGGAATAAACTGTCTTCAGATCTAATCTTAGTAGGCCAAGTTTTAGCTTTAAATGAAGCAGCGGCTAAAACAGTGACTGTAACAACTCCAGTTAAAACAAATGAAGCAATTGCAGATGCAACAACACCAGCTGGATTCGTTAATGCTATTACATCTTATGCAAAACAAGTTGCAGCTAATAATGACTTGTATGCTTCTGTTATGATTGCTCAAGCAGCTTTAGAAAGTGGATATGGTACTAGTAAACTGTCAACTAGTCCAAACTACAATTTATTTGGTATAAAAGGAAGTTATAACGGAAATACAGTCACGATGTATACTTCTGAATGGAGCTCTTCAACCGGCTGGATTTATATCCCGCAAAACTTTAAAAAATACCCTTCTTATGCTGAATCGTTGCAAGATAATGCTAACTTATTGAAGAGAGGTACTTCATGGGATAATGGATATTATGCAGGTGCATGGGTCAGTAATTCCGATAGCGCTTATGAAGCCACTGCTTGGTTACAAGGGCGTTATGCAACTGATCCGACATATGCTTCTAAATTAAATAGTATTATAAATTCATATAATTTAACACAATATGATACAAAATCTTCAGGAGCTATAACTCAGACTACTCCAGTATCAAATGATAATAATGTCTCAGCGCCAAGCACAGGAACAACAAGCAGCACGTCATACGCTGTGAAATCAGGTGATACATTAACGGCTA
>NZ_JAGGRF010000006.1:0-116216 GCF_018612935.1 Carnobacterium sp. ISL-102
GATAATAAACCTCAAAGAGGACTAAAATGGATTAAACTAAGAAAGCGGAAAAATGGGCACTCCCATTTTTCCGCTTTCTTGTTTACTATTAAGTTAGTCTCCGCTAGATAAAACTACTTTTTCAGCAGCCTCTTATCTGAAGAATGTCCTTTTTGGTCGATATTTTTTTAATGTTAATAGCTTTGATCCAATTACTTATTCCAGATGAAATTTTATTTTGAAGTATCAACACTATTTATCAAATAGCTGTTTACTATTAAATAATAGACAAACATAAAAATATTTTTATAGTTTTTTCTCGTAGCCTTCCATTGGAGCAAATTGCCCTGAGTAATCATCATTCACATTAGCTGAATCTGTACTGAAGTGCATGACAGAACTAAACGATTCAACTAGATATACTTGCATTACGGAAGGGATAGCTAATTCATCCAGATCAGAAGGGCTAATTTCTCTTCGTATGCTTTCCTCATCATTGGAAGCAACTTTCTGTACCCATTGAGGTTCACGGATCAATTCTCTTCCTACTGCAACCAAATCAGCACCATTTGCTAATACGTCATCTGCATTTTTAGGATTTTCTACTGAGCCAACACCAATTAAAGGGACAAAGTTTTCTGTTATTTTAGCAAATTGGTTTAAAATCGGAGTGACATCAGCTTTATCATTTAACGATGTGCGTTTATAACTTGCGATCGATAAATGAAGGTAATCCACTTTTTCTTTAATAGCATCTGCAAAATAGAGTGAATCTGCTAAACGAATTCCAGGAGTTTCAATTTCTTCTGGAGACATTCTGTAACCTAAAATGAATGGATTTTTTGAGTACCGTTTAATTATATCAGAAGCATGGTCAATGACTGCTAGAGGAAAGGTAAGTCTCTTATCTCTTGATCCACCCCATTTGTCAGTCCTTCTATTTGAATGTTCTGAGTAGAATTGTTGTAAAAGATAAGTGTTAGCACCATGCAACTCAACTCCATCAAAACCAGCAACTATTGCTCTACGTGTGGCTTCTCCGAAATCAACGATGATTTGCTCGATTTCATCATTCGTCAATTCTTTTGGCATTTCAGAATCTGTTGGATATGGAGCTGCGATAGCACTTGCACTTACAGGTTGATCTCCTTTTAATATTCTTGCGTAAGTTTTTCTACCGACATGGAAAATTTGGAGAACAGCTTTTGTGCCTCTTTGTTTTATTGCTGTAGCTAATTTTACAAGACCTGGGATCATAGAGTCATCTGCAACGGACAATTCACCTTCAAATCCCTTACCACCATCACTCACGTAAGCGACGCCAGTAATGATCATTCCAGGACCTCCAGCTCGTGCAGCATAGTAATTGATTTCATCTGTAGTAATCATTCCATTATGAAAGCTAGACATTGTTGTCATTGGCGCCATAACAATTTTATTTTTTAACTGCTGACCGTTTTTAAATTCAAAACTATCTAAAAAATCATATTTAGTCATTTGTATTCCTCCAACTATTTATTTTGGGAAATGAGTTCTTCCCAGCAATACTTATATATGTTAGTATACATACTACTAATACATAATATAAGTACGCACTTTTAAGTGCTATAGGTACCTAAAAGTACCTATAAGAGAAATTGGAGGAAATAAAATGGGGAAAATTTATAATCTTGGTGTGGAAGCAACACTTGAGGTGATTGGTGGTAAATGGAAACCCATTATCTTATGCCATTTAGGTCACGGAGCCCTAAGGACGGGTGAAATGAGAAGAAGAATCCCTGCAATTACGCAAAAAATGTTGACGCAACAATTAAGAGAACTTGAAGAAGATGATATTATTTCTAGAGAAGTGTTTAACCAAGTTCCACCTAAAGTTATTTATTCTTTAACAAAAGAAGGAAAGTCATTAAGAGAAGTTTTGATTGCCATGTCTATTTGGGGCGAAGAACGAATCAGCAATGATCAAAAAAATGGTAAAAATGTTCATATTATTAGTCAGAATTATACTGGATTTGTTGAAATGTAAGTGCAAATTATAAATTTAGACAAAAAACCACAAAACAGAGTTTGATGGTTTTTTAGTCAGCTGACAAAGTATAAAATGATTGGTTAAATATATCAGCTTTTTTTAATTAGAATTTCAAGGATTTCACACAACTGTGAAATAATCAGGATAAAGTAAGAAGCTCTCTAAAAATAGTGAGCTTCTTACTTTATCTAACCAATAGATAAAATCACAAGATAGGTAGATAAATGGAACATACTCTGTCAATGGAGTATAACAATGAGTAATAAAAGTAATGTCTAATAATATACTGACCTTAAAAATTAGAGGAACCTTTATTAGTTTAGTTCAATTTGTAAAAAACACTAGTATTCATATCTGAAATTTCAATAAGAGTTTCATCGCCTTGAGGAATAATCAAGCCAACTTTCCCAGAATCTTTTCCGCCTTTATACAAGTCTTTCCAACCAAAATCAGTACCATCCTCAAAAGTAGCATAAGCGGATTGAGCAACTTCACTACCATCTGAAGAAATAGGTGTAATTAAAATAGTTGAAGTATTAAAAGGATCGTCTTCACTACCTTCATCTAATACTAGAGACATATCGAAAATTATCCATTCATATCCTTCAGGAGCAGCTTCGTTGAATTCATTAGCCTCCATTAAGTAATTAAAAGCTTCCTCTCCACGAACTAAATTTGAAATAGTAGTAGTAACTGTCCCTTCTAATTGAACATAGTCAGCATCGCTATATAATACATCCCAAGATGCTGATTCTCCAATTGAGACAGGGTTGCTTCTTTTGCCTGGTACGCTAGTTTCTTCACTTGATTTTGCTTCACTAGATACTTCAGCAGTAGTAGAGTCAGAATTACTACTTTCTACAGTAACATCAGATGATTCCCCACATGCAACTAATAACAAACTTGAAAGTCCTAATAAAGTTATGTATTTAATTTTTTTCATTCTTTTGTCTCCTCCATTTCAATAAAATCAGTTTCTTCCGAAATAATATTTTCAGCATCATCTTTGATTAAGATAGTTGGGTGAGTGGACCCGTCAGAATAATCTGAGTTTAAGTAGAGCTGTCTGCTAAAACTATCTATCATAATACTGAAGAACCCATTAGTTAATTCTCTCATCCCGGATGTATCTGGGTTTTTGATAATAATTTCTATTTTATTGTTATCAGGCATCGAAGAAGAAATAATGCTAATAGATTCTTCAGAAGTTTCAGTTTCTTGCTCATCTAAAGAATCTATGTATTCTTTAAATTGACGTTTGTTAAGGTTGATTTTTTCCCAATTGATTGCTTCCTCGCTGCCAATTTTAGCAATTTCATCAGCAACTGATTGATCTAATTCATCTAACCCAGGTTCTTCAGGAGCAATTGATTCACTTGATACTATTTTATTAGTATTTAAATCATTATTATTAGTTTCTTCAGAATTACAAGCTGCTAAAACAAAACTGCAAAGACCTAAAACAGCTAATAATTTAAGCTTATTCATTTATACACCTCCTTAGATGTCACTAAATCCTCATTAGAGATAACTTACAGTAATGAATACAGTATTTTATAATAATAGTGTATCTAAATTAAAAAAATAATTTATTTCATTTGTTTAGTATACAATAAAAAAGCATCAATTAAAACACATGTTTTTTTATCGTGGTCAATGTAATTCAAAAAAGATGACGCCTGCACGATACAGATGCCATCTTCTTCAAGTAGCTTAAAGCTTTTTTAAATGTCCTTTACAAAGGGTACACTTTACAAAGTTAGGTAAGTCTTTTTGTTTCAAAATTTTTTAGTCAAACCAGATAGAACGTTCTCTAACAGCACTTTCAAGTGAATCAGAAGCGTGAACAGTATTTTCAGCCATACTAAGACCATACAGAGCACGAATCGTATTGTCTTGGGAATTTTCAGGATCAGTTGTTCCATTCAATGCCCGAACGCGACTGACGGCATTTTCACCTTCTAAAACAAGAGCAACCAATGGACTTCTTGTAAGATAAGAAACTAAACGGTTGAAAAACGGTTTCCCAGTATGTTCTGCATAATGTTGTTCTGCCATTTCTGTAGAAGCGTTGATTAATTTCATATCAAGAACTTTCAAACCATTTCTTTCATATTCTACTAAAATACTCCCAATTAGGTTTCTTTCTACCGCGTCTGGCTTGATCAATACAAGTGTTTTTTCTGTCATTTCCAATCATCTCCTTTAGAAGTTTACTTAATAAGAGTTTAACACTATCTGTTTCTTAAGGGTAGAAAGAAAAGGATATTTTAAGGACTTTATAGATGTTATAAATGGATAAAAGTAATCATCTTTTGAGGATCCGATTATGTAATGGAAATCAGACTACTCCTTAGCACCCTCATTTACTCAACAATCGTGGAACACCCTGATATCTGTTATGTGGAATCAGCTTTCTGTTTCGGTTTTGTAATTTATGTAACGAAACCGCATACTTTTGGCTATTTAAGAGAATTTTCTCATTTAGAAGTAACAAAAATAGACGTCGTTTTTTCGGTAGGATATACTAGTTGAGAGACGGACTCGTAGGATAGTGAGTTCGATGTACGAAATGGAAGGTAAGATAAAATGAAGACTATTACGATATTGATTCCCGCATATAATGAAGAAGCAGTAATTGACAAAATGTATGGAAAATTAGACAGCGTTTGTGGAGGTTTACCTCAGTATCAATTTGAATTTCTATTTGTTAATGATGGAAGTACCGATAGAACACTTGAGCAGATAAAAGCTTTTAAACAAAATGATCCACGTGTACAGTATGTTGATCTATCCCGTAATTTTGGAAAAGAACCAGCTATGTTAGCAGGATTTGATTACGCTAATGGCGATGCCCTGATCATTATAGATGCTGATCTTCAGCAACCGCCAGAAATATTTTCTGAAATGATCCATTGGTGGGAAGGAGGCTATGATGATGTCTATGCTGTCCGTAAAGAACGTGAAGGGGAGACATGGTTAAAGAAATGGACTTCTGATATGTATTACCGGGTATTACAAAAAGTTGCTAAAGTAAAAGTCTACCCTCAGGCTGGTGATTTTAGATTGCTGGATAAAAAATGTGTTTCAGCTTTGACTCAACTTAGAGAGCATGAGCGTTACACGAAAGGAATGTATGGCTGGATAGGTTTTAAAAAGAAAGAAATTTCTTATATAGCAGAAGCTAGAGCTGGTGGAGAAACAAAATGGAAAATCTCAGATTTGATGAATTTAGCATTGAATGGGATCACCTCCTACAGCACGATCCCTTTAAGAATCTGGTCAATTATTGGCATCAGTATCTCAATATTTTCCTTTATCTATCTGGCCGTTGAAATTATTCGCACAACTTTATTTGGAACAAATGTTGATGGATACCCTTCTTTAATTGCCGGTATTTTATTTTTAGGCGGCATCCAACTCATTTCACTTGGAATTATTGGTGAGTATTTGGGCCGTGTTTTTATCGAAACGAAGGAACGACCAGTTTACTTTATTCAAGAATATTCAGAAGGAGAAACTGAAAAGGATGAAGCAGTCCCCGATAAACTAAAAGAAGCAAAGAAAGCGATGGATGTAAGAGATGACAAAGATAAAAAAGCTCATTAGTAAATACGATGAAGTAATTGGTTATTTGGTTTTCGGAGGTCTGACAACCGTTGTAAATATTGTTGTTTTCTATTTATTTGATTCTATTCTTGGAGTACATTACTTGTTTGCAAATGCCATCGCCATTATTGTTTCAATTTTATTTGCTTTTTTTACCAATAAAAAATATGTGTTCAAATCAGCCACGCCAACTTTTCAATTGTGGCTGAAAGAATTTAGTTTGTTTGTCTCTTTTCGTTTATTGTCAGCTGTTTTTGATATGGGAAGTATGTGGCTGCTAGTTGATGGATTGGATCTGGATGCGAACTGGGCAAAAATCATCACACAATTTATTGTTGTGGTATTGAATTATGCGTTCAGTAAATTCTTTATTTTTAAACAAGGAGAGTGAATCAGTTGTTAAAAGACCTTGGCGAGAACCTATTTGAAGAAAAGAAAATCACTAAACGGACTTTTGCTCTCTTTACTGGGTTGTTCTTGATCATGATCGTCGGGATCTACAGTTACTTTGTGGTGATGCAAAAATCGTTTATTTGGCAAGGAGACGGTTTTTCACAGCACTATTTAATTTTCAAAGATTATCTCGCATTAATAAAAGACTACTTCGCAGACCCCTCAGTTGGGTTACCATTTTGGGATTGGACAAATGGAATGGGTGCAGACGTACTAAGTGCTTACGGGTATTATGTTATCGGTGATCCGTTTGTTTATCTTGGGTTGCTATTTCCTGATAGTATGACTGAACTTGCTTTTCATTTTTTGATACTGCTGCGTCTTTATTTTATAGGTATGGCCTTTTTGTTTTATTGCCGTGAGATGAAAATTGGCAGTTCAGGTGCTTTAGTTGGTTCAATGATGTATACCTTTACTTTCTATGTCATTTTAAATGTCACGCGGCATCCTTTTTTTCTTATGCCAATGCTGTTTTTCCCGTTATTGTGTATTGGGATCGAAAAGATTCTCCACAATAAATCAAATACAGTATTCATAGTCGCCATTTTTCTTAGTGCGTGCAGTAATTTTTATTTTTTTTATATGTTAAGTGTATTGATTTTTATCTATGCTGTTATACGGTATTTTCAGCTTTATGGCAAAAAGACCATCAGACATTTTCTGACGTATGTCTGGACATCCATTTATTCTTATCTGATAGGATTAGTGCTCTCAAGTGTATTATTCGTCCCAATCGTAGGGGGATTCTTACAATCTTCAAGAGAGCCAGGGGAATTCGCAAGCGGATTGCTGATTTATCCTACTAAATACTATTGGTCATTAATTTTAAATGTATTCGTTTCTGAACGGTATTTATGGACAGTATTTGGCTTTTCTTCCTTTGCTTTATTATTGCTGCCGATGTTGTGGATGAAGCGTAAAGAATTCGGTTTTATTTCTGGAAGCCTAGCTTTATTTGCCGTAATATTGCTATTGCCGGCATTTGGCTCCATAATGAATGGCTTCGCTGGTCCATATAACCGATGGACCTTTGCTATTCCTTTATTTATTTCATTGGGAGCTGCGATGCTTTTCAATAGTCGCTTCAAATTAAAGGAAAAAGAATATTCAGCAATGGGAGCGTTGCTCCTAGTATACAGCGGAGCAATTGTTCTAATCATGCAAGTTGTCGGCTTTAAAATAGCTTATATTGCTCCCTTGATTTTTGCAGGAATGATGTGGCTGTTGCTAGTTTTAGCAAATAAACAGAAGGCTAAAAAGCCATTAACCAGACGTTCTAAGTGGTTTTATTCGGCCTCTTTATTGGTGGTTATTATGGTTGATTTAGGTTTTAGTGCTATGGATTACTATTATCCATGGGGACAAAATAAGATAGAATTATCGCTAGACTACGGAACGGTAGATGAAAATTACTTATCAACCTTTGATGGGCTAGAGCAAGAACTGCCACAAGATAAGGAAATCTCTCGTATTGGAGTCACGAGTAAAGATAATCATGTAAAAAATCAAATGATCATCCTAGAAGAAATGGGATTGAATTCATATTTATCGGTTTCAAATGGATTTATTTCAAATTTTGCCCAACAATTAGAAACAGGGCAATTTCAACTTATTCAGCCCTTAAGGAGTGGTTTTGATGATCGCCAAATCGCCAATAATTTTTTAGGCGTTCGTTACATTCTTACAGAAAAAGAAAATGAAGCCTATCTTCCATACGGGTATGAAGTAGCAGAAGACCTCTCTGATAAGAGTTCCTCTTTTATTGTAGCTGAAACAAAAAATTACTTTCCTTTTGCCTATGCCAATACGACTTATTTAACTTATGAATCGTTTAGACAACTGAACCCCATTGAGAAAGAGCAGTTCTTATCGTATGGAGTTATTGTAGAGTCAGAAGAAGTAGATACGACCGACTTAACATTATTTGATCAGCCATTAGAGGTCAAAAGTGAAGACTATCAATTGGTCTCAAATGATCCAAGTAAAGCTAGTGTTGAAGAAGAGGAAATAATAATAAAAGAGAGTAACGGGAAAGTTGAACTAATAGTAGATGACCCAACCGCTCTACAAAATACTGAAGTCTATGTTTATTTAGAAGGATTAGATTTTACGCCAAGTACAAGTGATCCTTTGACAAGAACACCGACTAGTTTTACTGCTAAGGTAGCATTAGGCGAACGAAAAAAAGCGATTCGCCAATCAGATGTTTTAAGTTTTAGTTCTTATATCAAACGTTCAGAAATGTTGTTTAATATGGGGTATCAAGATGGAAATAGCAAAGAAGAAACGATTTCGCTTCAATTTTCTGAAGCAGGAGAATACGCATTGGAAGACATTACGGTATTTGTCGTTCCGAAAGATGAAGGTTATTCAGCTAGAGTTGCAGAAAAAAGAGCCAATCAATTAAATATAGAACAATTTACGAATAAAATGGTTAGCGGCTCAGTGACAATGACCGAATCTTCTATCTTATCCACAACGATTCCCTATACCGAGGGTTGGAAAGCAGAAGTGAATGGTAAAAAGGTTGAAACGATTCTTGTTAATGAAGGGTTTATTGGACTTCCTCTAGAACCTGGAAATTCAGCAGTCACGTTTACGTATCAACCACCATTTTTGATTGTAGGGGCTTGGCTTTCTTTAGTAGGAACAATAGCATTAGCAGCAAACCACGTATTTTGGAACAAACATTAAAAAAGGCTGAAAAAAGAACAAAAGTGAGTATTTTTCACTTTTGTTCTTTTTAGTTTTCTCTTAACGTATGGACCCGTTGGATGTATTCAAATTCTGAGAGGTCTTCTACTACAGAAGCAATAGATTTCGTATCTGGCAAGCTGATCGTATACAAGTTGATGTAACTGTTTTTTTCGGTACTTTTTGTATTCACACTGTAATCTAAGCCTAATATATTGATATTCATGTTGGCAAAGTAGTTAGTCAAAAACTTTTTAGTCTCTTCGCGATTGATATAATAAATCTCAATTCTTTTTGAAGTTTGGACCCGGAATATTTTTTTGATGACACGTAGAACAAGTAAAATAATCAAACTGCTCATTAGTGCTAAAAAATAACTTCCCATTCCGACGGCTATGCCTAAACCGGCAATTGTCCAAATAGAAGCAGCCGTAGTCAAACCTACAACACTCTTTCTAGTTACAATGATCGTACCTGCTCCTAAAAAACCAATTCCACTAATGATTTGAGCCGGCATCCGTGTCATATCTGTATTTAAAACTTGATTTAAACTTGGCTCATTTAAGGCCATTTCAATCGTATTATAAGTTACCTGTAATTGGACTAAAGTGATGATACAGGCACCGACACACACCAATATATGCGTTCGCAAGCCAGCATCGTGACCTCTTATTTCGCGTTCATATCCGATAATACTCCCGAAGACAACAGCCATTACTAAGCGAAGAATAATTTCACCGTATTCCAATTCAAACATATAACTACCTGCTTTCTGGAAGAACAATGCAAAATGAGATTGTTCTATTTAGTATGAAGGAAACAAAAAAATCACAACTCATTCATTTCCGAATGAATCGAGTCTGTAGCTAAAAATCAAATAGGTAGTTCAAAGTGTTGCGGCTCCGTAAATAATCAGACGAGCTAGTCCAGCAGCAAGCATGACATAGATAGGATTGATCTTTGTTTTTCGCAGCAAAACCAAACCAACAATAAACAAAACCAAAGAAACTAAATCTAATTTAGCCCATTCAATCGGAAGAGTATCTTTATTAAATAAAGCAGTCAATAAAATTGACAGTCCAGCAGAACCAATTAAAGCAACAACGGCAGGGCGTAAGCCTTTGATAACTCCTTGTACTAAAGAAAGCCCTTTGTATTTATAATAAAAAACAGCTAGCACTAAAACGATAATAACAGAAGGTGTGATACACCCTAAGGTAGCAAAAATCGATCCGGGTATTCCAGCTACCTTTGTGCCGACAAAAGTAGAAGCGTTCAAAGCAATTGGACCAGGTGTCATCTGTGAGATCGTTAAGACATCAATGTATTCGGTGTTCGTCAACCAGTCGTTCTTCTCGATCACTTGCTCTTGGATCAAAGGCAACGCGGCATAACCACCACCAAAACTTAGAGCACCAACTTGAAAAAAACTCCAAAATAATTGCAAATAAATCATTTATTTTAGTCCTCCTTTGGTTTTTTGTGATTCTTTATAGGTCGTATAAGCCCCTATTGCTCCACAAATAAACAAAATGACGACAATGTTGATCGAAGTAAAAGCGGCTGCTAAGAAAGAAAGCACCATAACGACAATTGGTAAAATCTTCTTGTCTTTTGTTATGCCACTCACCATAGTGATGACAACATTTGCAATAACAGCAGCGACACCAGCCTGCATACCAAATAATACAGCATTCACAATTGGATTATCGCGAAAAGCCAAATAAAAATAGGAAACAATGGTGATAATGATCAATGGAGGTAAAGAAGTGCCGAGTACAGATAAAAGAGCTCCACGAATGCCAGCCATCCGATACCCTATGATAATAGAAGCGTTAACAGCAATAGGGCCTGGAGCTGATTGAGCAATGGCAACTAAATCAAGCATTTCCTCTTCGTCGATCCATTTCAATTCATTTACAAAACGTTTTTGCATTAGTGGAACGATCACGTACCCTCCACCAAAAGTAAAGGTACTCAAAGTAAAAGTGGATAAAAATAAGGTCCAATAAAAGGTTGCATCTTTTTTCAATAAATCCCTCCTAAAAAATCATACAACCCTATTATACCTTATCCAATCTGAAATGAAGAATAATTTGCAAATCGAAAAAAACCGGAAAATTTTTTTGTCTTTTTACTCTTAAATAAAAAAATGCACTTTAATTTGCAAAAAAATTGAGAATAATGAATAATAAGAAGCAACCTCTAGATTGAATCACCTAAATCCCTTTACTCTAAAAAATAAAAAACTATAAAATTAAAATCAACGATTAAGGCGGTATATTAATGCAAAAAAATGAACTCAAATTTCCAGGGCTAAATGTCAGCATTAAAGAGGCGCAAAACGTGCAGTTAGAAATTCTATTAGAGTTTGATCGATTATGCAAAAAAAATAAAATCCAGTATCAGCTATTCTCAGGAACATTAATTGGAGCAATCAGACATAACGGCTTTATTCCTTGGGACGACGATATTGATGTTTGCATGTTAAGAGAAGAGTACGATCGATTTTTAGAAGCCAGTAAAAAAGATTTAAATGAAAGCTATTTCTTACAAAATTACCATACAGATAAAAATTTCCAATCACAGTATTCAAAAATCAAAAAGAATAATACACGCTATATTGAAAATCTCGTTCAAGATGTGGATATGCACCAAGGGATTTTTATAGATGTATTTCCTTATGATCATGTAAGGCCTCAGACATTAAAAGGCAGAGCTCAAAGAATTGCGATAGATCAATTAAAAATGATGAATTATTGTAGAGTTATGCGGGTGAATGATAGTGAAGAGAAGAAAGGTTTAAGATTAACTAAAAAAGCTACATATTATTTATTAAAAGCTATCCCTAAAAATAAAATGGATCGTCTTATTACAAAACTTGTCCGTGCATTTAACCATAAAGATGAAAAATATGTAGGGGAATTAAGTATTTCAACGGGCAAACGGATGTATGATTCATTTATCATAAAAAAAGAGTTTTTTTATGATTCAATTGATTGGGATTTTGAGGGACACAAATTTCCTGTACCACGAGCATACGATGAAATTTTAACAAAAAATTATGGCAATTATATGGAAATACCGTCTTTAAAGGAACAAGAGCCCCATCATGGGATTATTGAAATCAATTTCAATACAAAAGAATAAAAACGTTGTGCGAGATTTATTGCACAACAAGAAGGGAAGCAAACTATGGAAAATCAAGATGGAGCATTAAAGGAAAAAGTTTTAAATCCAAAAGTTGTGTCAGTTATTACTAAAGTAATGGCTATTGAACCTGAAGAAATAAAGAATATTACGCACCTAAAAAAAGGGATGACAAATGATTCGTTTAAATTTGAAGTCAAAGACAAGAGCTATATTATTCGAGTTCCAGGTGCAGGTACGGATAAACTAATCAATCGATCAAATGAATACAATGTGTATGGAGTGTTAAAAGGAAAAAAGATAAGCGACAACATTATTTATATCTCGAATGATAGCGGTATCAAAATAACGGAGTTCTGGGAAACAGCAAGAGTGAGCGATCCTTTTGATAAACAGGATGTAGAACGTTGTATGGCTAAATTAAGAGAATTTCACAACAGCGACTTAAAAGTTTCTCATTTTTTTGATCCTTTTAAAGAAATTAAATTTTACGAAAGTTTATGGAAGGGCAAACCATCGATGTTTGAAGACTACGTTAAAGTGAAAGAACGAGTTATGTCTTTGGAAAAACTAATCGATCAATTATCTAAAGAACTTGTCTTAGCTCATATAGATTCTGTTTCAGATAATTTTTTATTTGTAGAGGATGAGGTATTCGTCATTGATTGGGAATATGCTGCTATGCAAGATCCACACTTCGATGTAGCTATGTTTGCTATTTATTCACTATACAGCAGAGAACAAACTGATTTTTTAATTGATCGTTATTTTTCTGGCAACTGCACAACTGAAACAAGAATGAAAATTTATAGTTATATGGCAGTAGGCGGATTGCTTTGGAGTAACTGGTGTGAGTATAAGAGTGCATTAGGAGTAGATTTTGGGGAATATGCTTTAAAACAATATGAATTTGCTAAGGATTATTACGCCATTGTTGTAAATGAATTTTTACCAAAGGCAAATGCTAAATTAAAATAATGTGAGTTAGAAAAATGAAGGGATAAATGAAATGAAAGTAAAAGAAGAAGCACCACTTAAAGTCGAGAATGCGATCATTATGGCTGCAGGACTTTCTTCTCGATTCGCACCAATTTCTTACGAATATCCAAAGTCTTTAATAAAAGTTAAAGGACAAGTTTTGATAGAACGACAGATTCTTCAATTAAAAGAAGCTGGAATCGATGATATCACGATTGTTGTGGGGTATAAAAAAGAACTATTTTATTATCTAATTGATAAATTTCAGGTGAAGTTAGTTGAAAACCCTGATTATGCTAGCCGTAACAATCATTCAACGATCTACGTTGTAAGAGAAAAACTTGGAAATACCTATATCTGTTCAGCAGATAACTACTTTACTCAAAATGTTTTTGAGACCTATGTCAATAAAGCCTATTATTCATCTGTTTATGAAGAAGGAGAAACGAATGAATGGTGCATCGAAACCGATGAAACTGGTCTAATAACGGATTTGAAAATAGGCGGAAAAGATAAGTGGATCATGTTAGGACATGTGTTTTTTTCTCGTGATTTTTCAAAGAAATTTGTAGAGATTTTAGAAAATGTCTATGAAAATCCTGAAACAAAGAATCTTTTATGGGAAAGCATTTATTTAGAACATGTTAACGAGTTAGATCTATATATTCGCGAATATTCTGAGGAAATCATATTTGAATTTGATACATTAGATGAGTTGAGAACATTTGACCCTCATTACATTGACTCTACAGGCTCAATAATTTTAAAGTCTATTTGCGAGCAGTTGAATTGTAAAGAAAGTGATATTACACGTCTCTCTCCAATAAGAGAGGATGGCGAAACGATCGGTTTTGATTGTTTTATAAAAGATACTGTTTATTCCTATTTCTATGAAACAAGAGAATTATTAATATACAGATCTTGATAAAATTGTTTAGGAGAATGACCTATGACATATGGTTTATTAGCAGGTTTTTTTTGGGGGTTAGACACAGTTATATTGGGGATTGCTTTATTTATGTCACCATTTTTATCAACTGAACAAGCGATTTTGTTAGCTCCGTTCATCAGTACATTTATCCACGATTTTTGCTCGTCATTATGGATGTTGTGCTATATGGGTATCAAAAAGGAATCAAGAAAAATACTAGCTGCTCTAAAAACTAGAAGTGGAAAAGTAATTGTTCTGGCAGCTTTAATGGGTGGTCCAATCGGGATGACGGGTTATGTTCTATCGATAAGTTATATCGGAGCAGCATACACAGCAATCATATCGGCTTTGTTTCCAGGAGTTGGTGCACTCTTATCTTATATCTTTTTAAAAGAAAAAATGAAAGGTTATCAAATAGCTGGATTAACGGCTAGTATTTTGGGTGTTATTGCTTTAGGGTATTCACCAGGTGGCAACGAATCAACGAATATGCTTTTAGGATTCTTTTTCGCACTTATGTGTGTTATTGGATGGTCGTCGGAAGCTGTTATCATCGCTTATGGATTAAAGACGCAAGAAATTAGTGATAGTTTAGCTCTTCAGATAAGACAGCTGACATCGGCAATCTTTTATGGAGCAATTATTATACCAGTTGTTGGAGGTTGGTCATTCACCTTATCTATACTATCAACAAAAACAGCGGCCATTATTTTGTTGGCTGCATTATTTGGAACTACCTCGTATCTATTCTATTATAAAGCCATTAACAAAATTGGTGCTTCTAAAGCAATGGCTTTGAATATAACGTATTCTGCTTGGTCAATTGTTTTTGGAGCAATTATCTTGAATGAAGAAGTATCTCTAAGAAGTGTTATTTTTGCATTGATCATTGTAGGTGGATCGGTTACTGCAGCAACTGATTTGGAAGAAATAGTTAAATTTAAGAAAAAAGCTATTATCTAAACGTATAGTAGTAGTTGCAAATGGGTGCAGATTCTTTGTATAATCGAAGGAAAATCGCTAAAGTTATATGCGTTATAAATGAATTAGATTATTCAATTAATCAAGAAAAAAAGGAATAACGAAATAGATAAATTTTTAGATAGACTAGATAAACTTGCGGGATAAAAAAATATTTAGTAAGTGATGCAACAGATTTCAAAAACTTAAGGGACTGCAATAGTCATTTATTGTCGTTTCCTAAGTTTTTTTGTTAGATTCATTAGGGTAGTTGAGCAGACACTAGCTGGATAAATAAAGACGGTTCTTTAACTTTTACTATGTTATAATATTGTCTACCAGTTTTTTTAAAACAGCATTTTTGAAATATGAAATCGAAAATTATAAGGATTTAAATGAATTAAGATGAATACGATTTCTTTTAGAAAGGTGGTAAACCATGAATAAGTTTATTGAATTGAGGAATAATTATTTTGAGAAAGAACAAGATCCTTCATTCCCTTTATTTTTTTTAAAAAAATATCAAGAAGAGAATCTTGTTGGGACGTTAAATTCAGAAACAATTTTAGATCAGTTTAAAGAGATTATGCAACTCGCTACAAAAAAAGAGATAAAAGAAAGCGAAATTGTTAAAAGTCTTGCTTATTTAGGCCAAAATGACTACCTAGATCGGTATATAGTAAATTTAATTATGGACAACCATCTCCTTTTTACTAAAGAAGGTTTCGATAAAGTAGTGATCGAGCTTTTGTCTAAAGAAAAAACAGACGAATCAGTTGTTTACGACTTAGTAGATAGTTGCATTGAATGCGATAGAGATGTATTGACTAAAGAAACGCTGGAAAACGTATTAAAATATCATATAAAGCAGTTGGATGTTTTCTCGATAGTGATAGACTATCTTTATTATTTTAAAGTAGAGGGATTCGAACAAGCGATATACGAGTGGCTGAAAGAAGATTATCCAATTAATATTAAGATACAGCTGATCGATTTATTGGTAGAACTTTATTCATTAGAAAATCTAAACTATGAAAACATTGAAAATTTGCTTCCTTTTCAAGCGAATAAAAAATTATTTACTGACTATATGGCAATTCTCAATAAGGAACAGCCCATTCAGCATAATGGGTTGACGATTTTACAATCAATGTTTTATGGCGATTTTGAAAACAGTGGAAAAGGCAACAATGGTGGGATGGCAGTATTTTTGAAGACGTTAGGAAATGAGTTGTCTAACTCAAAAGAAGTTTCGTTAGTTGTGACATTAACGATCACAAATGAATGGTCACATAATCAATCACTTATGAATTTTTACTCTGATAACCATTTATTTCTGAGAGCTCCTATTTATATAGATGCAACAAATAAAGATCCTTTTTTTAAAAAGGAACAATTTATTAAAAGAGCTATCGATAGGTTCCTAATAAAATTAGAGATTGAACCAGATATTTTTCATGTTCGCTATTTAGATAACGCGTCTAGAGCAGTAGCACTTTTAAGTAAGCAATTAGGTAAGAGGCTAGTTTTTACCTTAACACCGGATCCACATCGTAATATGACCAATAATGATGGGACGTTAAAAGCTTTTGATGCAAATGAATATTTTCAAAAACTAAATAAAATAAAGATAGGCGACGAATTAATTTCTGAAAGTGATCAAATAGTTGGAATAGGTGATCATACAGTAGGAAAAGAACTAGAATCCTATTTTCCACAATTACTCAAAGAAGATAAAAAAGATGCATTGTGGATGATCAGTGAAGGAATAAAAGCAGGTGGAAATCCAGAAAATACTGATGAGAAATTAAATAGCTACAAAGAATTAAAGGGAATTAATTTAAAAAAAGAATTCTTTGACAGACCAATCATTTTAAATGTAGGTAGATTAGAGCAACTAAAATCTCAAGATGAGTTGTTAAAAGCATGGGGGAATTCGAGTATTTCGGATGTGTATAATTTATTGTTGATTGGTGGAGATTTAGAAAATCCTAGTAATGACGAAATGAAAATGATTCATTCTTTTGAAGAATACCTCACTGAACACCCGCATCTAAAAGATAAATTCCATCATATGGGTGCTTTGTCAAATGAAAAAATAAGAATGATTGAAAAGAAAATTATGGAGCATCAAGAAAACTATCCGCAAATTTATCTTTGTTCAAGCAAAAAAGAAGAATTTGGAATAGCTATTTTAGAAGCCTTATCTCAGAAGTTCTTAGTATTGGGACCTGAAAGAGGAGGCGTAAAAAGTTATTTGGAAAATGATATCAATGGATTTTTAATTGATACATCCAATTGGCAGACCATTTCTGAAGAAACAGAAATAATTATCCAGCGATTTAAAAATAATCCGATAGCTTTTGAGAGGATACAAGATGCTGGAGAAAAAACAGTTAAAGACCGTTTTTCTATGGAAGAAATAGCTAAAGAATTTTTATTGTTTTATTTATCTTTAGAAAGGGGAAAAGTGAATGAATACTAACCATATATTTTTTATAAGTCCTCCGTTTTATTCTCATTTTACTCCACTATTAGTTCTTGCGAAGAGTTTTAAAAAACTTGGAAAAGATGTGACGTTTGGATGCAGCAGTGAGTTTAGAGTTCAAGTCGAACAAGCAAATTTATCTTTCTACGAGATAGATATCAGTAAAAATAAAAATGTTGGCAAAGCTGAGATCACGAACCATCCAGATTCAGAAAAAGACAGATTAGATGATTTTTTTGAATCAACAAGAAAAGGAGCTATCGAAACGCTCATTACACAGTCTAAGCACAGAGAAAAAGATATGCTTTATAAACCAGAAGAACTCATTTTGAAAATCAAAAAAATAGCTGACTCTTTAGAAATAGATTTATATGTGGTGGATATTTTATCCTATGGTGTCACTTTAGGATTGTATTCTTTAGACCTTCCTTTTGTAACATTTTGCCCACCTCATCCACGAACGATCCCAATGAGGAATGAGCATTATGGTGTTCCAAAAAATTGGCCTTCTGCAATACCTGTGGATCAAAAACAGTTAGAAGAATTAAAACAAGTTTCGAAAAAAACGCAAAATGAATTTACAACAATTTTTAATACGATGATAGAAGAAAGTTCGAGCAATCGTAAACAAATAGAAAATGCTTTTAGTTTAGTTTCAGATAGAGCGATCCTTTATAATTATTTTGATTTTGATTCTATTGAAGATGCTGAGCAACTGCCCAATAAAATCTTTATGGGTAATTGTTTTGAAGAAGAGTCATTAGATGAAGAGTGGTTAAACAAAATAAAAGGTAAAAAGAATATAATATTAATAACTCTAGGAACATTCTTATCTAATCGAGTAGATGTACTTGAAAAACTTATAATAGGCTCAAAAAAAGCAAATCAAGATTCCCTTTTGATTGTTTCAGCAGGAAGCAACGCTGAAAAATTAAACGAATATCGCTCTGATTTTGTTATTATTGAAGAATTCATTCCACAAAAAGCTCTAATGCCTTATATGGATAACGTTATTTTTCACGGAGGTTGCAATACCTTTACAGAGGCATTGTATTATGGCAAACCAATGATCATTTTACCTTTTTCAAGCGATCAATTTAATATTGCCTATGATTGTGAAAAAAGACAGTTAGCTGAAATACTTGATCCGAACACGTTCACAGAAGAAAAATTGTTGGCAGCTCTTTTAAAAATAAATAAGCAAGATAATAAAGAGATAGCGTATTGGAGCAAAATATCTAAAGATAGAGGGCCTGATTTTGCGGTCAACAATTATTAGAGAACTGTTAAAAAATAAAAAGTTGGATCTATCTGACTGAACTAAACGTTAAGTGTGTATTATAAGTATAAATTAGGAGCTGATCAAATGAACTTTCTTTCTTCGATAAAGAGAAATGAACCCGTTAATAGAAGCAAGTATGATGTAGATGGTATTCCCCCTTTAAGAGAAGCTGTTCCGTTAGGGTTGCAACATATCTTCGCCATGTTTTTAGGCAATATAGCTGTTCCGATAATCGTAGCAAAAGTAGTTGGGATCTCAGGTAGAGACTTGACCGTGCTAGTCCAAAGTGCAATGGTTATGGCTGGAGTAGCGACGTTGATTCAATGTTACCCAATCTGGAAAGTAGGAGCTAAGCTTCCTGTTGTAATGGGAAGCAGTTTTGGCTTTTTGCCAACGAATATTTCAATCGCTAGTGGATACGGAATCTCTGGTCTACTAGGAGCTACATTCGTCGGTGGGCTCTTTTGTGCCGGATTAGGATTTATTTTACAACCCTTGAGACGTTTTTTCCCTAAAGTGGTTACGGGAACAGTCGTGTTGACGATTGGTTTATCCTTACTTCCAACAGGTATTCAGGCTATGGCTGGTGGGAATGGGTCTGAAACATTTGGCTCAATGAAAAATTGGATGGTTTCTTTGTTTGTCATGTTTTTAGTTTTACTTCTAAATCAATTCGGTAAAGGTATGGCTAAAACATCATCGATTTTAATTGCTATTGTTATAGGATATATCGTGGCGGTTGCACTTAACATGGTAGAATTTGGCCCAATAAGAGAAGCAACTTGGTTTTCATTGCCTCAACCTTTTTATTTTCCATTGACGTTTCAATGGGGCGCCATCGCACCTATGTTGATTATGTTTGTTGTTACAGCAGTAGAAACAGTTGGAGATGTTACCGCAATAACGATGGGTGGATCAGATAGAGAGCCAACAGATAAAGAATTATCTGGATCTATCATAGCAAATGGAGTGACTTCTGCTTTAGCAGCTATGTTTAATTCTTTACCGAACACCTCTTTTAGTCAAAATGTAGGGATGATTTCTTTTACTAAGATGATGAGTCGTTATATTGTAGCGGTTGGATCAGTCTTTTTAATTGCTGCTGGGTTGATACCTAAATTTGGGGCGATGATTTCTACTTTACCTCAAGCAGTTATTGGTGGAGCTTCTATTATCATCTTTTCTCAAATTACTCTAACAGGAATTAGTATATTAACGGCAGAGCCTTTAACTGATCGTTCAAAAGTGATTATTGGTCTTTCTTTAGTATTTGGATTAGGATTGACTCAAGTTCCTGAAGCAATGGCAGGTTTACCAGATTTCTTAGCAGCTTTATTTGGCGAATCAGCTATTGTAATAGCTTGTTTAGTGGCTTTAGGCTTGAATATTATTATGCCTGCAGAACCCATGACAAAGGCTGAAATTTAACTAGTTAAACAATTAACTTGTAAAATGAATTTTAAAGAAGGAATGAAGTATCATGAGGAATAATTGCTTCTACATCAAAAGGTGTGGATGCTTGAAAAAAATTCTTCTGGAATGAACGGGTTTGCATATGGAGAGCCAAGGGAAAGCCAGAAGCCTAAAACCAAAAGTGTATCATGGTTGTTGCTGCTTTAGCAGCTTACAAACATGATACACTTGGGCGTTATTTGCCTACAGTGCTTCATTTTAGGCTACAAGCAACCCTATTCCTCCATAATTTTTGGGTAAGCAATGCAATTAGATTAAGTCTATCAACACTAAAAATTATAGATCTGAGTAACTATAATGATATATTAATTTTGCGAAAGCTTCTCCTTTCTTTATGGTTAACAAATAGCTATACTTAAGTAAGTACATTGAAAGAAAGTAGGAGATAAAATGATCGAGAAGTATGATTATATTGCTATCGGTGGCGGAAGTGGTGGAATAGCTTCTATCAATCGTGCAGGAATGCATGGGGCTAAAGGCGCGCTAATAGAAAGCAATGTTATCGGTGGAACATGTGTCAATGTAGGATGTGTACCTAAAAAAATTATGTGGCACGGAGCACAAATGATGGATGAGATGAATTTATATGCTTCTGATTATGGGATCGATATACCTTCGAAAAATTTTAATTTTTCTAAGTTAGTTGAAAATAGAGAAGCCTTTATTGAACGATTACACGGTAGTTATGAGAATGGGTTAGCTAGTAATGATGTTGATTTAATAAACGGCTATGCGAAGTTTATTGATAATAAAACCGTTGAAGTAAACGGGAAACAATATACGGCAGACCACATTCTAATTGCGACAGGTGGACAATCAGAATTTCCAACTATTCCAGGAGCTGAATATGGTATAGATTCGGATGGCTTTTTTGAACTAACAGAATTGCCAAAACGAACAGCAATCGTAGGAGCAGGTTACATCGCAGTAGAATTAGCAGGTGTATTGCATGGATTAGGATCTGATACGCATTTATTTGTTCGCCAGCACGCACCATTAAGAAATTTTGATTCGATCATAGTTGAGGGATTGCTAGAAACTATGGAACGAGAAGGGGCTACTCTTCATACGTATGCGACTCCTGAGAAAGTAGAAAAGAATGATGATGGCAGCCTGACTCTTTATTTAGAAGATGGAACAACTCATGAAACTGACACGCTTATCTGGGCAATCGGTCGTAAGCCAAATACAGAAAATTTAAATTTAGAAGCGACGGATGTTAGCGTTAATGATGGTGGATATATTGTTGTGGATGAATTTCAAAATTCAACCGCAAAAGGGATATATGCAATCGGAGATGTAACCGGCCGTGTTGAACTAACACCAGTTGCTATTGCAGCAGGAAGACGTCTTTCTGAGCGTTTGTTTAATCATAAACCATTAGAGCATTTAAATTATGATAATATACCAACAGTTGTTTTTACCCACCCACCAATTGGGACAGTAGGTATGACAGAAGAACAAGCAATTGATAAGTTCGGTGAAATACAAATAAAAACATATGAGACAAGATTTACCGCTATGCACAGTTCAATTACAAAAAACAGACAAAAGACTTATATGAAACTTGTTTGCTGTGGACCGGAAGAAAGAGTTGTAGGCCTCCATGGAATGGGAACAGGAATGGATGAAATGCTTCAAGGTTTCGCTGTAGCCATTAAGATGGGTGCGACTAAAGCAGATTTTGATAACACGGTGGCTATCCATCCTACTGGAGCTGAAGAATTCGTTACAATGACCTAGTTAGGTTAGGCATGACTATTTTTGAAACTTACTTTTCCATCACGGAAGAGTGAGTTTTTTTTGTGCCTTACTTGTTCGTCAAACCAGCTTTGACGAACAAGTGAGGATTTTCTTTTGCTCCACTTCTACATGAAGAGCCGTTTCACGTAGAAGTAAGTCTTTTTTTTGGTTCTACTTGTTCATCAAAAGTCGTTTCATGGAAGAGTGGGGCTTCTAATAATCGGAAAAGTTGGGGAAACAGCCAAAACAAAGAGAACACACTCTTATTTGATGATATGCTTCATCAAATGAGAGTGCGTTCTCTAAAAAATGCTGGAAAAAGTAGATCTTAAGGGAATAAAATTAGTCAGTACCAAGAACCATTAGGAGTATAATGGAAAACTTTGCCGTTTTTGAAAGTGATCGAAACGAAATTTTGTTTAGAATTATCATTGATCTCAATAATATTATCTACCGCATACTCGGGTGGGTTCTGTAATGTATCCATGTGACGAGCGTAAACTAAACTAAGAACCTGCAATTGTTCCTCATCTAAATCAGAATAGCCTTTGACTTGAGTTAATTTTGATAACATAACGATCCCTCCTAATCACCTATTTCTTATTCTATAATTATACTATCAATCAAAATTAAAATAAAAAAATGTGTCTCAGATATCTTTTATTTTGAAAAATAAAAAAAGTTTACAACCGAGAATTACTCTTGTTGTAAACTTTAAAATTTTAATCAATATCACTATTGATAAGATAGCTTCACGCAAGTTATGCGTAAGCCCATTCTCCATTGCTGCTATAATGAGCGATTTCGCCGTTGTCAAAACAAATGTCCATTGTTTGAAGAACATTGTTCCATATGACTTCTTTAATATTTTCTTTGGCATATTTAATGGGATCATCCAATGTATCCATATGTTGTGCGTAAACATGCGTTAACCAACTGATTTGATTTGTATCTAAATCACTGTATCCCTTTACCTGTGTGAAATCCATTGTTGATCCCTCCTTTGCAATCTGAATCTATTGTAACGTATGCAAGTGAAAATAAAAAAATGTCTTTAGTGGGAGTGAAAGGTAATTTGTTTTTATAGTTAAAATGAAAATCGCCTAAAAAGAGAGCGGTTAATAATTAAAAACAAATAAGAGCAAATACTGATCAACTATTCAATATTGTTAGATATATCTGCTTTTTTGAAAGGAAACACGAACTATAAAGTGATTAATTTAATATAATATTCTTATTTTTATTGATTTTCAAAAAAATATCTTTTATAATTAACTTGCAATGTTTAGAACCGAATATAATTAAGCGATATGGGCTTTAAGTTTCTACCGGACACCGTAAATGTTCAGACTATTGGTTCTAAATAAACTCGTTTTGGTTTATTTAGAGATTCATTAGACACATTGGAATAACTGCAATTTTTTTATTTTCAATTTTTGTATTTATATTTTTAACTAGCGGTTAGGTAGAAAAACTAAAACTCATTAACTTAAATAATTAGGTTCACTTTGTAATATAAAAAAAGTGGGGAAATAGTAAAATGGAGAAATTTTTTAAGCTGAAAGAAAATGGAACGACAGTAAACACTGAAATTATGGCAGGGCTGACAACTTTCTTCGCAATGTCTTATATTATTTTTGTTAATCCGGCAATTTTATCTCTAACTGGTATGCCTACACAGGCTGTTTTCTTATCTACCATAATAGCTGCTGTTGTTGGTACGTTGGTGATGGGGTTATTTGCAAATGTACCCTATGCGCAAGCTCCTGGAATGGGCTTAAATGCCTTCTTTACGTATACAGTTGTTTTTGCTTTAGGTTTTTCATGGCAAGAAGCACTAGCAATGGTCTTTATCTGTGGAATAGTTAATATTCTGATTACAGTAACAAAGGTACGTAAATTGATCATTCATTCCATTCCAGAAAGTCTACAACATGCTATTAGTGCCGGAATCGGTGTCTTTGTTGCTTATATTGGAATTAAAAATGCAGGTTTTCTTCAATTTACTTCTGAACCTGGAAACATCGAGAGTATTAATAATACGCCTTTTGATGCAGCAGGTTCTTACTCTGAAGGTATCTCAAGTATTGTAACGGGTGGAGGAATTGTTCCTGCCTTAGTTAACTTTACAAATCCCGGATCTTTATTAGCGTTGATAGGTTTGATCATTACGATGATCTTACTAGTGAAAAATGTTAAAGGAGCTATTTTGATTGGGATCATCCTTACAACTATTATTGGAATCCCAATGGGCGTTGTTGATGTATCAGTCGTATCTAACCCAGCTAATTCATTAGGAAATGCTTTTTCTGAATTAGGAACAACGTTTGGTGCTGCTTTCGGTAATGAAGGAATGATTTCATTATTCACTGATGCAGCTCGCTTACCGTTAGTCATCATGACGATTTTTGCTTTTAGTTTGTCTGATATATTTGATACGATTGGAACTTTTATTGGGACTGGTCGCAAAACAGGCATATTTACTGCAGAAGATGAACTAGCACTAGACAACAGTACAGGATTCAAAACAAAAATGGACAAAGCATTATTTGCAGATGCGATTGCAACTTCTGCAGGAGCTCTTTTTGGAACATCTAATACAACAACTTATGTTGAAAGTGCAGCTGGTATTGCAGCTGGTGGAAGAACGGGTTTAACAAGTGTAGTGGTAGCTGTATTATTCTTATTGACAAGCTTATTTTCACCACTTGTAGCACTTGTACCAACTCAAGCAACTTCTGCTTCATTGATACTAGTTGGTGTAATGATGATGTCATCATTCTTAGAAATCAATTGGGATAATTTAGAAGAAGCTATTCCAGCATTTTTTGCTTCAATTTTTATGGGATTATCTTATAGTATCTCATATGGTATTGCTGCTGGATTCATTTTCTATGTTATTGTCAAAGTGTCTAAAGGGAAAACAAAAGACATCCATCCAGTTTTATGGGTCTCAACAGGATTGTTTGTTTTGAATTTCTTGATCATGGCCTTCATTTAAACGAAGTATGATAAAGTGATTCGTCTTTGCCTCTAAAACTTGGTATAAAATAAACAGTTAGATAAAAAAATCATCTTGATCAAAGCAGTAGAAAACTGTATTGATCAAGGTGATTTTTTGTCGATGTATAAAATACTTCTCAAGTTGGATGGCAAAGTTTTAGATTTCTTGTACAATAAACGAAATAAATAGAAAATGGGGAATGGCAATGGATGATTTAAATGAAATACTGGTTAAATCGATAAAGGGGATCAAAGGATATTTTAAAGCAGAATTAAAATTAGCTGCATTGACATTTGTTTTGCTATGTATCGGCTTTTTCATTATAGGGGTCGATTATTGGGGAATAAAAGCATTAGGAATTGCAGTGGTAGACATCATTCCTATAGTAGGAAGTGGAATCATCATGATTCCGTGGGCACTTATCCACTTCTTGATCGGGAATGCAACAATTGCTTGGCAATTAGGTTTAGTCTATATCATCATTACTGTGATTCGCCAAATCGCTGAGCCGTTTGTTACAGGAAGAGAGATTGGTGTAAGTCCGCTTTATACATTTATCTCAACGGCTGTATGTATGCTGATTTTTGGACCTATAGGAGCACTAGTAGGAGCAGCGGCAGCCATCATTATAAAGGCCATTTATGAGGTGAAAATGATTCGAGAAAGTGATTCGAGTGAACCGAAAAACTAAAAAGAAAATGACTTTTTTCTCTAATTGTATAATAACAGGTGTGGATGAAGAAATTCATCTACACCTGTTTTTTATACCAAAAATAGATTGGTCTACTCGCTTACTTGTAAGTTGTTGTAGGAAGGGGGGTTATTTGTAGCCGTGAAAAGGGTTCAATGTGAATGACAGAGCTTTAGCGATCATACTTTGTTTGAGGGACAGGTGACTAAATTGGTTAAACAATCGTTTTCTTTAAATGAGGACGAAGACTTTTCCTTTACCGAGAGATATTAATCTTGCTTAAAATATCCGTACATTTTAAAGCCGTCATCTTTAGGTTGATAGCCAATATCTACTCTAGCTTGATCGATATCTAAACGCGGGAAAGTGTTATTTGAAACACCATTGACTAGTAAGAAAGGTTGTTTCAAGGTTGCTCTTAAACAGCAGTCAACGAGATGGCACATATCTCTGCTCGATAAGTAATCTGACATTGCTCCAGGGTCATCTTTTGCAGGAATATCATCATCTCTAAAGGCACCAATTCGAATACCAATCGATTCTAATCCAGTTGTAAAAGCGTAATGACTGGCTAACCCTTCTAAGTAAACTTTAGATACACCGTAGAGATCTGCGGGCCGGACCGGATCAGTTGTAGCAACTTGCACATTTTGTGGATAAGCATCGACAGCGTGGATCGAACTGGCAAAAATAATGCGTTTGATGAAATTATTTTTTGAAGCTTCCAGATAAAGGTTATGCGGAATTTTATAATTCAAATCTAAAAGACTGTCATAAAATTTTGCTTCGGGACTAGGATCGCCAGCTAAATGGATGACGTATTCAATCTCATTCAATAGATCTTTCCAATTTTCTAAAACAGATAAATCCAATTTTTTTGTTACGGTACCTTTTACAAGTTCTTTATCAGAATCAGAAAAAGCAATATCGACTAAGGTTAGTTGATGTTCTTTTTTTAAATGAGTCGTTAATACTCTGCCGATCCTTCCTGCAGCTCCAGTAATCAAAATTTTAGCCATGCTAGAACCTCCTTAATGAAATTAAAGTAGCTAAGTTAAAAAAGGATACCACGTTAGCAGTACCCTTTGGGGGAAACAGAATTAATAATTATTTGTCGTTCTTGTCATTAAAGTCGTGTTTTGCTTCGCCGACCTTTTTTTCAACTTCGCCTTTAGCTTTTTGAGCTTTACCTTCAGCTTGTTTGCTGCGATCGTTTGTAACGTCACCATAAGAATCTTTAGCTTCACCAACGACCTTATCTTTCATGCCTTTAGCTTTATCTTTTATTCCATCATTTTTTTCCATGTTCAATTCCTCCTATAAGAATAATTTTTTTGCGGTAGCAATAGTGTTTTTCTAAATAGTTCATCAGAACGATTTAGTATTTGGAAATTAAATAGAAATTATATTACAAGTGAAGCATAACTTTTTGAAAACGGAAAATCAACTAATACGCTTTCAAAATACTAGCCAAAAATTAGAGATTTAAGTTTTTACGAAATATGTGCTAAAATAAAATTATTATAATGGACTAGTCGTATAAAAAAGGAGCCGTTTCATGAAGGTATTGGCAATAGATACATCTAATCAAGCAATGAGTATTGCAGTATTAGATCAAGAAAAAGTTATAGGGGAAATCACAACAAATATCAAACGCAATCACAGCGAACGCTTAATGCCTGCGATTGACGAATTAATGAAAGATGTTCAATGGCAACCCAGTGAGCTAGATCGGATAGTAGTAGCTAAAGGACCTGGATCATATACAGGGTTACGAATTGGAGTAACGATCGCCAAAACGTTAGCTTGGACGCTTGGGATCGAACTAGTAGGAATCTCTAGTTTGAAAATGTTAGCTGGGAATTGCGAAGCTTTACCACATTATTTGGTGCCTTTATTTGATGCCCGCCGTAAAAATATTTATACTGGTTTGTATCAATGGCAAAATGGAGAATTGATTCAAATAGAAGCAGACAAACATATTTCTGCAGAACAATGGGCTGAATATTTAAGCAATAAAGAAGGAACATTCGAATTGATTGGAGAAGATCGTTTCTTATATAAAGATACATTTGAACGTTATCTAATGAACCGGGTGTATGAAGCTCCATTAAAGGATCACCTTCCAAAAGCTAGTGTATTAGGTTTGTTAGGCCTAAAGGAAGAGCCTGTCGATGCTCACACGTTTACTCCTGATTATTTGAAATTAGCAGAAGCGGAGGAAAATTGGCGTAAAGAACACCCAGATCAACTGGAGGAAGCTTATGTTGAAAAAATTTAAGCAGTGGTTTAGAAATGAAGAAATTGATTTACTTAGTCAACCTGAGTTTAGCAAAAATTTAGCTGAACGATCAAGATTAGAAAGAGAAACTATTCAATTAAGTGATGGTTCTTTTTTGAAGGCATCGATCGGCACAGTATCCGATATTGCAGATATTCTAAAGATCGAATCACTTTGCTATAATGGTAAAACGCCTTGGAATAAAAAAGCATTAGAAGATGAAATAAAAAACAACACCCGAGCTATTTATTTGATCGTTCGAGAGTCTGATAAGGCTATCGGGTTTATTGGTGCCTGGTTAGTCGAAGAAGAAGCACATATCACAAATGTAGCTGTCATTCCGAGCTGCCAAGAGCGAGGTGTCGCTACTTTCTTGATCACAGAATTGCAAAAAATTTCTCAACATGAAGGCATGCAAAAAATTAATTTAGAGGTTCGTATCTCAAATGAGAAGGCCCAACGCCTCTATGACAGGTTAGGGTTTCAAAAAGAAAAGATAAAAAAAGACTACTATACTGGTGATTTAGAAGATGCACTGGAAATGAGTAAAATTTTATGACAGATCAACTAATGAACGAGCAGTATAAAAATGAAAAAGCTGTTTTTTTGTTCAATCAAAGTACACGATTAACCGAACATGAATTGTTTCAATTAGCTGAGAATAGTTATCCAAACGGAAGTCCTTGGCCTGTTGAAACGTATAAGAGTGAATTAACAGAAACCTACAGTGAATACGGGATCGTTCTACAACAAGGAAAAAAAGTTGGTTTTATAGGATATACACAGCTTTTTGATGAAGTAGAAATAACAACATTTGGCATTCTGAAGGCATTTAATAACCAAGGGATCGGTCAATTGTTTTTACAGTCATTTATAGCGTTTTTAAAAGACAAAGAAGTTAAAATGATTTTTTTAGAAGTGCGAGAGCAGAATAAGGCTGCAGTTACCGTTTATGAAAAAGCAGGTTTTAAAACGATTGCTGTTCGTAAAAATTATTACCATGATCCAATAGAAAATGCCTTGATCATGCAATTAAGTATGTAAAAAGAGTCTATTAAAGAAAGAGTGAAAGTATGTCTATAAAAAGAAATTTAATTTTAGCTGTTGAATCTAGTTGTGATGAAACCAGCGTTGCCGTGGTTGAAGATGGGACGACCGTTCATTCAAATATTGTTGCATCACAAATAAAGAGCCATATGCGTTTTGGCGGTGTAGTACCTGAGATTGCCAGTCGCCATCACGTAGAACAAATCACCCAATGCATTGAGGAAGCTATGACTGAAGCGAGCGTTAGTTATAAAGAACTTTCAGCAGTAGCCGTTACACAAGGACCTGGCCTAGTGGGAGCTCTCTTAATAGGCGTTAATGCAGCTAAAGCTGTTGCTTATGCACACCAATTGCCATTGATCGCTGTTGATCACATGGCAGGACACATTTATGCTAATCGTTTGATCAAACCGCTTGTTTTCCCACTGATAGCACTTGTTGTTAGTGGAGGACACACTGAATTAGTTTATATGAAAGAAGATGGAGATTACACGATCATTGGAGAAACCAGAGATGATGCAGCAGGAGAAGCCTACGATAAAATCGGACGAGTATTAGGTTTAGCTTATCCTGGCGGGAAGAAAATTGATGAGATGGCTCAACTTGGAGAAGATACATATCATTTTCCAAGAGCTATGATGAAAGAAGATAATTATGATTTTAGTTTTAGCGGACTAAAAAGTTCTTTTATCAATACGGTTCATAACGCAAACCAAAAGGGAGAACCGCTAAATGACATCAACTTAGCAACTAGTTTTCAAGCAAGTGTCATTGAAGTTTTAGTTTCAAAAACGCTTAGAGCGGCTAAAGAATTCAAAGTGAAGCAGTTGCTTTTAGCTGGGGGAGTAGCTGCAAATAAAGGTTTGCGTGATACTCTAACGAAAGTAATGGCTGAAGAATTGCCAGATGTGGAATTAGTTATTCCGCCTTTAGCGTTTTGCGGGGATAATGCAGCTATGATTGGAGCAGCTGCATCCATCCAATATCAAAAAAATCAATTCACAGATTATGCATTGAATGCTAAGCCTGGTCTAACATTTAATTAAAAAGGTGCTACAACAAATGGTATGGATGCTTCAAAAAAAATTCTTCTGGAATGGACGGATTTGCTTGTGGAGAGCCATGGGAACGCCTGAAGTCTAAAGAGAAATTCTTCAGGCTCTCAAGCTTCAAACACACCGTAATCGCTGAAGCGGCAACGGTGTGTAATTCTCATTGAATCCTCTACATGGCTACAAGCAATCCTATTCCTCCATGAATTTCGGGGTAAGTAATGCCATTAGATTAAGTCTATCAACACTAAAAATTATACAGCCATTAAAAAAAAGGAAATTGGGATAATGATCCAATTTCCTTTTTGCTTTTTTAAATTATTGTAATTCTTCTAATTTCAAGCTTTTTTCTTCCCATTCATTCACTAAATTATCGAATTTTTCTTGAGCAACCGTCATCTCTTCGTTCAGTTCTTGCACACGCAGATGGTCTCCAAATACCTCTGGATCGATTAATTGGGTTTCGTAGTTCGTAATGGCAGTCTCAAGAACCTCCATTTCCGATTCGATCGATTCAATACGACGTGTTAACTGACGAAGCATTTTTTGTTCAGCTTTGTTGGTTTCTCGATTTGCTTTAATCGTTGGAGGCAATTCAACTTTAGACTTTTTAGAGGTCTCAGCTTCAGCCAATAAACGAAGTTCTTCTTGTTCAGCTTTCTTTTCAAGATAATAGTCATAATCACCTAAATAAAGAGTACTGCCATTTTCAGAGAGCTCAACGACAGTTGTCGCGATTCGATTAATGAAGTAACGGTCATGAGAAACAAATAACAGCGTCCCATCAAAATCGATCAAGGCATTTTCTAAAACTTCTTTACTATCAATATCCAAATGATTCGTAGGCTCATCTAAAACGAGGAAATTATCCTTATTCATTGCTAGTTTAGCTAAAGCTAGGCGCGCTTTTTCTCCACCACTCAATGAAGAAACAGCTTTTTCTACGTCTTCGCCTGAAAATAAGAAACTGCCTAAAATAGAACGAATATCTTTTTCAGGAGTAGTTGAATGATCGTCCCAAAGTTCTGCTAAAACTGATTTTGTTGAATTTAAATCAGATTGTTCTTGATCATAATAACCCAGTAATACGTTTGTACCAATGTGCTTCTCACCTTGGATCAATGGAAGTTGTCCAATAAGTGACTTCAATAATGTAGATTTTCCAATCCCGTTTGGTCCGACTAATGCAATAGAGTCATATTTTCGAACATCTAAATTAACAGGGCTAGATAAAATAGTATCGTCATAACCGATTGCACCGTTAGATAAGGTCAAAACAGCATTACCGCTCTCTTTTTCTGCTTTAAAAGAAAAATGGGCTGATTTTTCGTCTCCTTGAGGTTTCCCGATACGGTCTATTTTTTCTAATTGTTTACGTCTGCTTTGGGCACGTTTAGTTGTTGAAGCACGCACTAAATTACGGCTGACGAAATCTTCTAACTTGGCTATTTCGCCTTGTTGCTTTTCGAATTCTTTCCATTCTTGTTCCAGTTGTGCAGCCTTTAAATCCAAATATTTTGAATAGTTTCCTTTATAATGGGAGATTTTTTTACGGCTGATCTCATAAACTTCATTTACGACCTTGTCTAGAAAATAACGGTCATGGGAAACAATCAGTAATGCGCCATCATAAGATTGTAGATAGATCTCGAGCCAACTCAATGTTTCGATATCCAAATGGTTAGTAGGCTCATCTAGAATCAATAAGTCTTTTTTTTCTAATAGTAATTTTGCTAAAGCTAATCGCGTTTTTTGACCACCAGAAAGTTGACTGATATGTTTAGTATAATCGGCTTCATAAAAACGAAAACCATGTAAAACAGAACGGATCTCAGCTTGATACCCAAAGCCGTTTTCCTCACGAAAACGATTTTGGATATGGTCATAGCGGTTTAAGGCTGCATGGTATAACTCTTCATTAGAAAGCAGCTCAGGGTCTCCAAGCTGTTTTTCAATAGTATGCAAGTCTCTTTCAAGTTGAATGACCGATTCAAAAACGGTTAACATTTCATCCCAAATGGTTCTTTCAGAAGTCAAACCAGTATTTTGAGCTAAATAGCCAATACTAACTTGTTTTCCTTTAACGATTTTTCCTGCGTCAGGTTGTTCTATATCCGCAATCATTTTTAAAAGAGTTGATTTACCTGTGCCGTTTCGTCCAACTAAAGCGATACGAGAGCTTTCTTGGATTTCTAAATATATATTTTCGAACAACACATCTGCTCCAAAATGGCGGGCAACATGTTGTGCTTGTAATAGAATCATAGTCTTGGTCCTCATTTCATCATTCTCAGTATTAGTTTAGCATAGATTTAGGTCGAGGGAAATTACAATCCATTAAAAGCTAACTATTAAGAAGCTGATTCACAAAGGTTCTTGTGAATTTTTACAATATAACTATTAGTAAGTATATTGAAATGCATAGAATTAAAAAAAAGTGCTAGTATTATACCGAAAAAATGATATAATAAAAAAGTCAGTTAGAAAAAGATTGTGAAGAAAAAAATATAACGAATTGTTTGTGAAAAAACAAGTGACCGATGGAGGAAAAAAAGAATGGTAGAAAAGAAAATACCCAATGCAACAGCTAGACGATTGCCTATTTATTATCGCTATTTGCGATTCTTATACGATTCCGGAAAGGTACGTGTTTCTTCAACTGAATTAAGTGAAGCTATCAAAGTTGATAGTGCAACGATTCGAAGAGATTTCTCTTATTTTGGGGCTTTAGGAAAAAGAGGATACGGATATGACGTTGAAGATTTGATGAATTTTTTTAGTAAAACACTTAAACAAGACCAGTTAACGAATGTTGCTCTTATTGGAGTAGGGAACTTAGGTCGTGCTTTATTAAACTACAACTTCCATCAAAGCAATAACATGCGTATCAGTGCAGCTTTTGATATAAATGAAGAAATCGTTGGAACCATTTTAAGTGGTGTACCTATTTATCACATGGACGATATGATCGAACAATTAAAAGTTCAACAAATTGAAGTTGTTATTATTACTATTCCATCAACTGTAGCGCAAGCAACAGCTGACCGATTAGTTGAAGCAAATGTTAGAGGCATTTTAAACTTTACTCCATTTAGAATTTCTGTACCAGATACTGTAAGGGTACAAAATGTTGATCTAACAAATGAACTTCAAACGTTGATTTACTTCTTGGATCATTACGAGTCAACAAAAGAATAGTTGAATGAAAAAGGAAACAAACTTTTTAAGGTTTGTTTCCTTTTTTTAGTTTATAGTAAACTTCAAGTATTTTTGAAGCCCTAATAAAGTAACTTGTAGAAAATAGGACATAAAGTACAGAGAAAAATGTCCAACCAGAGTTACCTACAGAATCAATAGCAAACCAGATGAAAACTCCCGACATCAAGTAGGTAATGATGATTTGTGTTATAAAATTACGATTTTTTATCAATTAAAAATTCCTTTCTAATATTTAGTGATCCATCAAAAGAAGGTCACTAACATAACTAGTGTGTTCATAGCAATATGGGTAATAATTGGGGTAGCAATATTTTTTGTCTTACTATATAGAAAACAAAAAACGAAAGACATAGCAGAATAGAGTAAAATATGTCCATCAAAGTGCATAAAAGCAAAGGTAAGCGAACTGATCACCGCAGCACCTATTCCACCTGTAATATCGTATAGGAAACCAAAAATCACTTTTCTAAAAACAAATTCTTCCATGATCGGTCCCATAATAGAAACAATGATCATATAGATAGGATAGCTTTCTACAATCAAAAGAATATTTTGCGTATTAGTAGAATCGATTGGAAGTCCCAATACCAAAATCTCAATGATATTTGCAAAATATTGCGTTAAAAGTACCAAAGGTATCCCAACAACGATCCCCCAGTAAAAAACACTTTTTAAGGGTAAGGATGGACTTGAGGTCAACGAATTTTTTATGTTGGATTTCCGATTCAGTAAAAGCATAGCAACTGCTCCTAAAGAAAAACTGATTATCGTTCCATAAATCGAAGCTTCTGTTTGAAGATTTTTTGGAGCTGCCGAAATGATGAGCACTGGTAGAAATTGTGCTATCAGATAAAACAATAGCATTGAAATCGATGTGTGACTGACTATTTTTTTCATTGTGATCAAAACCTTCTTTTTTCGAAATAAATGATTCTCATTTTTACATAGTTTAGTAAATAATTTTATCAGTACACGATAGAAAGCTCACTAATAAAATAATAGGAACCAACTCAAATTTAACTAAACTGAAAATAACTTCGCTTTATAGTATACCATAAAAGGAATACAACATATAGAAGACAAAAAATCCTTTTCGATAAAAATGATGTGATCAAAAAGGAATTAGAAGTGAGATGAAAATTCTTGCATTCTTTTCTATATTTGTTATTATAAAGAAGTAGTTTAGCACTTGGATTGTCTGAGTGCTAAAATGGAAGAAATAATTTAGACGGAGGGATTTACGTGTTAAAACCATTAGGAGATCGTGTCATTATTGAAGTTGCTAAGGAAGAGGAAAAAACAATCAGCGGTATTGTTTTACCGGGTTCAGCGCAAGAAAAACCTCAAACAGGATCAGTCATAGCTGTTGGGGAAGGTCGTATTTTAGAAAACGGCTCAACAGTAGCAGTGTCAGTAAAAGTAGGAGATACTGTGCTATTTGAAAAATATGCTGGAACAGAAGTGAAATATGACGGGAAAGAATATTTAGTGGTAAAAGAACACGATATCGTAGCAGTCATAGATTAAATAAAATAAGCAAAAACTTGAACAAACTAAATTAATGAGGTGAAGGAAAAAATGGCAAAAGATATTAAATTTTCTGAAGACGCTCGTGCATCAATGTTACGTGGCGTAGACATTTTAGCTGATATTGTTAAAGTAACATTAGGACCTAAAGGAAGAAACGTTGTTTTAGAAAAATCTTATGGCTCACCATTGATCACAAATGATGGCGTTACGATCGCAAAAGAAATTGAATTAGAAGATCATTTTGAAAATATGGGAGCACAACTTGTTTCAGAAGTGGCTTCTAAAACAAATGATATTGCTGGAGACGGAACAACAACAGCGACTGTATTGACTCAAGCAATCGTTCGTGAAGGCTTAAAAAACGTAACGGCTGGAGCAAACCCTGTTGGGATTCGTCGTGGGATCGAATTGGCTACAAAAGTTGCGGTAGAAGAATTGTTTGCTATTTCTAAACAAGTAGATTCAAAAGAATCGATTGCTCAAATTGCTGCTATTTCTTCAGGAAATACCGAAACAGGTGAATTGATCGCAGAAGCAATGGAACGCGTTGGAACAGACGGTGTTATTACGATTGAAGAATCTAAAGGGATCGAAACAGAACTAAGCGTAGTTGAAGGAATGCAATTTGATCGTGGTTACCTATCACAATATATGGTAACAGATAACGACAAAATGGAAGCTAACTTAGAAAACCCATATATTTTGATCACTGATAAAAAAATCTCTAATATTCAAGAAATTCTTCCATTATTAGAACAAATCTTACAACAAGGACGTCCATTATTAGTTATCGCTGATGATGTTGATGGAGAAGCACTTCCTACATTAGTCTTAAATAAATTGCGTGGAACATTTAATGTTGTAGCTGTTAAAGCTCCAGGTTTCGGCGATCGTCGTAAAGCGATGCTTGAAGACATTGCTATTGTAACTGGCGGAACAGTTATCACTGAAGACCTAGGTCTAGAATTAAAAGATACAACTATTGAACAATTAGGACATGCAAGTAAAGTAGTTGTGACAAAAGATGCTACTACGATTGTTGAAGGTGCCGGCTCAACTGAAACCATTTCACATCGTGTAGCTTTACTTAAAGCTCAAGCAGCTGAAACAACTTCAGAATTTGACAAAGAAAAATTACAAGAACGTTTAGCTAAGCTTTCTGGTGGAGTAGCTGTTATCAAAGTTGGAGCTGCTACTGAAACAGAACTGAAAGAACTTAAATTACGTATTGAAGATGCTCTAAATGCAGCTCGCGCAGCTATTGAAGAAGGAATTGTTTCAGGTGGTGGAACTGCCTTAATCAATGTTCAACGTAAAGTTTCAGAAATTGAAGCAACTGGCGATGAAGCGACTGGTGTGAAAATTGTTTTACGTGCTCTTGAAGAGCCTGTTCGTCAAATCGTCACAAATGCTGGTCTTGAAGGTTCAGTAATTGTTGAGAAATTAAAAGGCGTTGATTTGGGCGTAGGGTATAACGCGGCTACTGATGAGTGGGTAAATATGATCGATGCTGGTATTATTGACCCAACTAAAGTAACTCGTTCTGCTTTACAAAATGCAGCAAGTGTTGCAGCTCTATTGTTAACAACTGAAGCAGTTGTTGCAAACCAACCAAAACCTGACGCTCCAATGGGCGGAATGGGAATGGATCCTGGCATGGGCGGCATGATGTAACCCTATTATCTTAAAACGAATAAAATGATAAGGTTGGGATATAACCAGCCGAGAATAGGAAAAAGTATCTGTTTATCAGGAAACTGATAAACAGATACTTTTTTTGTTATATATCGATTATTCAATACATGGTGTTGGTGTTTTAAAAGAAAATTTCTTCTGGAATAACGGATTTGCTTGTGGAGAGCCATGGAAACGCCTGAAGCCTAAAAAGCAAGTCTTCCAGGCTTCCAAGCCTCAAACAAAGCTTAATCGCTAAAGCGTTAAGGATTTGTAATTCGCATTGGATTCTTTACATGGCTACAAGCAACTCCTATTCCGACAGAAATTTCAAGTGAGTGATCAAACTGAACTGTTGACACCAAAAATTATAGACCCTAAATATTTGAATCATAAAATATTTAGGGTCTATTTTTGTTGTATAGTTTTACATTTTTATGCTGACGAGGCTACTTTTAGAAGTATCTTTAGAATGAATAGCTAGATAGGCAAATAGGCTTGGACGTATGTCCAAGCCTCATGGAATAAATTATTCCAGTATGAGCGTTTATCCAAATTCTAACTCGGTCATCATTTCATCTAAGTTTTCTAAAGCTTCATTTTTTTCAATAAAGTCGATCCAAGATTGATAAGGGTCAGATGAATTAGTTTTGATTGATATTTTAAACTTATTGTAAATACTTGTAGCCATGTCCGTCCACATTTTGTCAACAGCTCGCTCTAATTTTGCTTCATTCCATCTTTTTGCGGGAGCTCTTCTGGCGTTTCTTCTTATCTGGTCTTCCATAGCTTTTTCAAAAAAGATACTTTTACTTCCCAAATTAGCGTTTAAAAATTCTTCAAATTCTTTGAAATTCAATTTTATCACCTTTCTATAACTCGTTTTTTAAACCTTAATACCTAGTTCTGTCGATGAATTTATATTCTTCATGCCTTTATAGCATTCTTAAAAAAGCATAGTAGTTACCTTTAATCATACCATAAAGCATAAAGCAATAGAAAGCTTTCGGAAGGTAAAAGTACCTATTGAAAACAATTAAATAGTAGAATGGTTATCCTTTGATGGATCCCAGTTCAAACAAGAAGGAGATTTCGTTTTTAGTCATAGAATGGAGAGCTTCATAAACCCAACAAATATAACTTCAATCCTTTTATAGTAATATATCCTCTCATAAAAAAATGAGGCTCGGAATTTTTTTGGACTTTTTTTAAATATGGATTATCAGATAATCTTTACAATCTTTCAAAACGTTGATATAATAATAGTTGTTGTTAAAAGGCGGCCGTGGCGGAATGGTAGACGCGTCAGCTTGAGGGGCTGGTGGGAGTTTCTCCCGTGGAAGTTCGAGTCTTCTCGGCCGCATTGATATATCAAGGTTTACGAGACATCTAAGGAGTTCTAATCTTCTTAGATGTCTTTTATTTTGAAAAAGTTACGATAAAGTTCCGACTTAGAAAATTAATATCTATTTGGGTGTAATATTGAAGAAGTTTGCTCCATTACTTTAATAGCAGATTCTTTAGTAGCGTGAGTGTAATGTTTCGTCATTGCTTCATCTTCATGGCCCATAAAATCCCTAAGCGATTCTCCTTCAACTCCAACGATATCTGAAGCACTAGCGAATAAATGTCTAAGCATATGTGGGTGCATCTTAATACCACACTTTTTTGCTACGATTTTCATTGCATCATTCATTTTATCCATGTGGACAGGCTTACCTGTTTCTGCATCAATAAAAATAAAGTCATCTTGATGCATTATAGTATTCAAATTTCTCTTAATTTCTTTAGCGTAATCAATTTGAGTCTTCAACAACAAGGATCCATATGAATCTACTATGATTATTCGTTCGCCCTTTTCAGATTTAGGTTTATTACCTTCTTTGTATTTCTTGGTTCTAGAAGTAAATAGATCAACTTGAGCAATTTCAACACCATCTCTTTCAAAGAAGTGAATGGCGTTTAATTTTATCCCATATATTTCACCACGTCGTGCGCCATAAGTTCCCAGATAAATCATAGTATATTTGTCTTTAGAAAGAATTTTTCTAGCAGTCTCCATGAACGTATAGTAATCTTCAATATTTACGATTTTTTTCTTAGGAGTATAGCTCTCTTTTTTTAAGTTGACCTTGAGTAACCTATTTTTATCTAAGTAATCTTCAGCGACTGCATCATTTAATACAGACATAAAGACTCTATGAAATCCAGATATTGTTTCCTGACTATAATCATGTTCTTTATATTGATCATTGATCCAGTTTTGGTAATCAATTCTTGTGATTTCAGATAGCTTTTTATTTCCAAATGGTTCAACTACTTTATTGAACCTATAGTCGTTTGTTTCTAGCGTATTAGCGTTCCAAAGAGATGCTGCTAATTTAAACTCTTTCATTTTTTCGTAATATTCGTTCAAGGTAAACTTTTTGATAGACCTTAAATCATCTAATAAATCATTTTCAATTTTATAAATCCAATCATTATAAAATGACTTTGCTTCTGTTATACTATTTAAACCAGCTTTTGAGAATTCTTTCTTTTCTCCATTTATTAAAGTACTGAAGCGTATTTGATATTTAATTCCTTTTTTTGTTTCGTATCTAAAAATATTTTGATGTTTTGTTTTAATAGTTTTTACCATTTTTATTCTCCTTTCGATCGCCGGGCGGGGCTTACAAAAAGAGGATGGTTTCAACTTCTTTTTTATGCTAATATAAATTTAAGACAAAAAGACCTTTAGTAGAGGCTCATAATCTTTGCACCACTCAAACTTTGGTCGGGGAGAGTGGTGCTTTTTTTATTTATTTACATAATACTCTTCTAATTGTTTGTATGCATGTTGCAGTTGAGCAATATATTCTGATGTAGACTGCTTAAGTGAATATTTAGTTGATCTACCTTTTCCGTCTTGTTCAATTAAATCATTTTCTATTAATGTTTTGATAGCTTGATCAAAGTAATATTTTGAAATATCTAAATTTTCTCGTATCTGTGAACTTGAAACAGACAGTAAATTTTTAAGTACGAATCTTAAAATTTTCTTTTCATTTTCACCTAGATTGGGATGAGAATCTGCTATATCAAGTTTCCATAATCGTATAGTTGTTTTATAAGGATCTATTTTTATATCAGGGAGCTTTAATTTGTTTTTTTGAGCTGCTTGAAATATCTTAGGACCACCAGAACCAGCTCTCTCGCATAAGCCTACTCGTCTAAATAAGGTAACAATAGTATTATTTCTTGGTTTTGAATCACCACCTCGTACAAATTCTTCAATAGAAATTTTCATATTACCTGGATTAGAGAATAGATAGTATCCTTCATATGTTTCAATTTTTATAGCCTCATTGTGATTGTAATCAGCGTGAATTAGAGCATTTGCTAAACTTTCTCGTAGCGCTATTTCAAAATCACTAGTTACGCTTGATCTTGATAAATCGCTATCTAGATGAAACTCTTCAGAAAGTGTTATCTTTAATTTTTGAAGTACAATTCTAAAGAAATCGAAAACATTTATATTAGGGTAGGAAGGGTCACCTGTAGCAACTCTATCAATCCATCTATCACTAGACATAGCTTTATTTTGGTAATCTAAATGAAAATGGGGTATTAAATCTGTTATGGAATTATATTTCCCAAAAAATAACAACCCACCTACAGACAATTTGTATTCTCCTGAAGAACTATTTCTATCTTTTTTATAGGCACCTACTTCAATTAGTAAGTCTTCAATAGGCATTTCAATAAAACGCGAATTTTCATCTTCTCCAATTAATATTCTTCTATATTCTTCAATTGAAGTTCTACTTAGATCTTTTATACCATAGTTGTCCAGCAACTCATTATCAAGGTCATCTTTAGAATTTCTAATCATATATTTTAATTCCTCTTCAGATGCATGTCGATCAGTTTCGTATTCGCGCATATATGTTTTCTTTATATTTTGGTTAATGTATATAGGTTTCTTATTCTGAGGGGCTTGTGGAACAACTATTTCAATTACTTTTTTACCATTGAAAATTTTAACATTAACGTTATCTTCATTTATGCAGTTAAAGTTTACTTTTTGTTTATTATTTAAACTTGTAAATAGTTCTGATAAAATCTTATCTTCATTATTAACGCCTATAATTTCGAAATGCCCTCTTTCTCCTTCTGCTATACCTAAAACTACGATGCCTCCATCTGTATTCGCAAAGGCGGAGTATGTCTCCCAAAAATCTTTAGGTAAGGCGTTTTTCCCTTCTTTATATTCAATATGTTTTCCTTCTTTTTTTAATGAAAATTTTCTTTCTTCAGACATGTTATAACCCCTTAGCGTTTTTATTTCTACCGATTAAAATATTGAAATAATGTTGACATATCGATGTTTAATAAAAAAATCTACTAATTAAAGAATATTTTCTACTGATTATTTTATTATTTAAAGCAATTAAATATTGATAAAGGTATTTTCTTAAATATTTAACTGTATGAAGTTTTCTTAGTATTGGACACATAACTAACCGTCGAAAGTAGGGGAGTGTTCTTTTTTTATTCTGAATATATTTTCTTATTCATGTAATAAAACGACATGCAATAATTAACCTAATTAGATTCAGAATTTTATTCTGCCTATTTTTTACTTGTAGGTATTAATACTTCTATGCCAGACTTAGTTTTACCTATAGTATTATCATACTTATCTACATATATAGAATCAAAAAAGGGTGCAACAATACCGCCTACTTCGCGATAATCATCATTTGATAAGTCATCATAAGTTTTGTATTTTTTTGTTATGTCAAAAGGTATTATTTTTTTATCAGGCATATGATCACTCCTTTTGTTTAAAATATTAATATCATGAAAATATTTATGTTTAATTTATTTAAAACTTACTTCTATTGGTTCAGATTCTAAAGGAGCATACGACTCAGCATTTGCTATTTCAAAATAAAATTTAATAGAATCAACATTAGCATGAGGGATAGAGAAATGTGATAACTGATCAGATGCTTTGCTACCTGCCTCAAGATAAAATTCTTCATCTTCTGTATAAGATTCTTTTGAAATTTGTTCCCCATCAGATAAAACAATTTTATCAATAATAGTATTACTTACTTCAAAATCATTTTTATTTTCGATAGAATAAACCACTTGTAAGTCATAACCTTGATTTCCTTCAAACCCATATGAAATACTAGCATCTTCTTGTGCAATTTCCGGAATGTTGGTGAAGTTTATAATTTTTATTTCACTAACCGTTACAAAAACTCCAGTAGCAACTTCTACTTGATTACCAGGACTAGCTATTTTTTCGAGTTGTAATTTTCCATAGGATTCATCATTTATGTACTGTCCAACTTTTAACAAAGGTCCATCAATTACTAAATTAGGGTCTGTTTCTACCGAACTTGTAGTTTCAACTAATGTTGCAATTGATGTTTTCTGTGCAGCTTCCTCTGAATTATCCACACCACATGCAACTAAAAAAACACCACTCAAACCAACTATAGCCAATAATTTAAACTTCGTCATTTTAATTCCTCCTAATTACTATGTATTGAAATTTTTTTAAGCGTAAATAAATCTTATTTTGCTTCATATACCTAATATCATTTTAGAACTTTCAGGAAAACCATAAGAATTTTTGAGTTCATCAAATGATGCAGGCAGAGATGAATTGATTTCTATGAATTCATTAAACAAAATAAATGTAGCAAAAGAATTAGCTTCCGATTCCATTTTACTTTTAGCAACCCTATTTGAAATGTAATAACTGGATAAGGATGTGTGTTCTAAAGCATGATATAACTCGTGAGCGCATACAAAAAATCTTTCGTTACTTTCGCTCAAATATTCGTTTAGAAGTATAATTGGCGATTCATATACATAAGCAACTTGACCAAGGGGACTTTTTCCAAAAGGGACGTATTTAATTTCAATATTTAAAGCGTTGGATATAACAAAGGGATTATATGAACCACATTTTAAGTATAACTCTTTGATAATTTGTGCATATCGGTGATCCATAAATTATTTATCCTTTCTTTGTTTATTTTTCTCCCAAAATATACCTGTTAAAACATCTTTCACTCTTTGTTTTTCTTCGTCAGTTAATTCTTCGCCTCCATAAGCCATATTAACATTATTTTCTAGCATTTCTTTTAGATCCAAAATATCGTTTTCATCTGCCCAATCTGGAGTAATATCATCTCCATCGATAATAAAACTTATAGAAACACCAAATAAATCAGACATTCTTTGAATAGCACCCATACGTGGTACTTTTAATCCCGTTTCCCAGTTAGAGATGGTCTGTTTAGAAAACCCAATTCTATCCGCTAATTCTTGCTGCGTCCATCCAAATCTTGAACGCAGCAAGGTGATTTGTTGTGGTATTTTAGTTTCTATTTCGTTAGTCATATTGTCGCCCCTTGTAAGAATTATAATATATGATTAGTATAACCCAAAGTGTTAATATTACAACAAAAAGTTAAAAAGAAGTTATATAAAGTTGTTGACTATAACTGTAAGTTATATTATTATTATATATATGGAGGTGATAATAATGCTGAGAATAACTTTGGAAGCTGCAAGGATTAATGCAAAGCTAACCCAAAAAGAAACTGCAGAAAAGCTTGATGACATATTAAATGAGAAAGTCACCAGACAACGTGTGGCTTATTTTGAAAAAAAACCCGAAGAAACTCCTATTAAATATGCAGATGCATTTAGTCAAATCTACGACATTTCTAAAGATCATATTTTTTTTAACTCTAAGTCAACTTAAAGTTATACAAAAAATAAATTCAGGTAAGAAAAGTAGCAGTAAAATTTCAAAAAATAAAAAAATGCTTCAAGTTATTGTAAGTAACTAGGAGCAGTAAATAAAAATAGAGAAAGGAAAATAGCATGAATAATTTAGTAATTATGAAGAACCACAAAGCGGTAACTACTTCAGTAAAAATTGCTGAAGATTTTGAAAAAGACCATAAACATGTCATGAGAGATATAAGAGAATTGGAAAAAGATATGCCCAATTTTGGACTTATGTTTTTTGAAGGTTTAGAACCAGATTATTACAATCGTGATAGAAAAGTTTACTACATGAACAGAAAAGGTTTTGTGCTTTTGGCAATGGGATATAACGGTAAAAAAGCATTGACTTTTAAATCAGATTATATTGATGCATTTGATCAAATGGAAGATCACATTAAAAGTAATCAGATTCAAATTCCAAAAGATCCATTCATAGCTTTGAAATTAATGTTTGAAGCAACAACGCAGAATAAAGAAGAAGTGGAAGACGTTAAAAATAGAGTTGTAAATTTGGAAGAAAATGTATCAATTGATCCAGGTAAGTACAACTACATTGGTAGACGTATTTCTCAAAAGGTTAGACAAGTAGGTAAGGAAAGAAATTGGACCATGAATAGAGAGCAAGCAGCTTTACTTTATAAAGATTTGAATAAAGCGGTAGCTGAGGTATCTGGAGTAAGAACAAGGTCCCAATTAAGAGAAAAGCATTTTGATGATGTGATGGACTTGATTGATAATTGGGATCCTTCAACAGCAACAAGGATGCTTATCCATAACTTAGAAAATGTAGAGGCCTTTCCAATAGCAAAGGAGGGCATTTAAATGGAGAAAAAAGTAGTTACAACAAATGTAGATAATGTGTTGATCGAGAACATAATTGAATTAGTAAAGGAAAATGGATTGACAATTACTAATACAAAAGAACTGATGCAAAAAGTTTATTCATACATGGAGGATAACGCAGAAATTAAAAAAGACTAACTAACTTTCGTTAGTAGCCTTTCAAATTTAAAAGAAGCTGTAGCGATATTCACCACCATTTTTAACAACTAAATAAAATCTGCCAATGCCATTTGCAGTAATAACAACAGGGGTCTGAGTGTAATGACCACCAGAATATTGAAAACGTTGACCAGATTTATATTTTTGGAAATTAGATTGATTTACTAAAAAAACATCTGCAGCATTCTTTAAATGGACTTTTACAGAAACCGTACCTGTACTTTCAACATAAGGAACTTGAACCATGAATTAAAATCTCCTTTCATTAAGTTTTTGCTTAAATATAGCACTATCCTTTTGGTGGAAATGGATCATTGCCGTAACTATCTCTACTTTGAATTTGTCCGTTTTTACCATGTATAAGTAATTCAGAGTTTTGATTTTTACTGATTTCTCTAGCTTGATTTACAGCTTCAGCTTTAGTTTCAGTATGTTTTGTGGCTTTAGAGTTATTTTCACCTCGAACATTCCAACCACCATTAGGATCAGGTACTACATGTTGGTTCTTTCCCATAATTTTATTCACCACTTTTCATTTTGATTTTAAATATATTGGAAGGAATCAATTTTGGCGAAGACGTTCCTTACAAAAACAATATACCACATTATATTGTAGTAATCAATAAAGTGACCACTATATATAGTGGTTTTTGGAGGTAGAACTATGAATTTGTGGGAAAAAATAGACAATCATATAAAAGAAAAAAATTTAACTATTTATGAACTGACAAAAAAGGCTAATATTGCTCAAAATACTCTTTACGAACTAAAGAGTGGAAGAGCAAATGATTTAAGATTCAGCACAGTTTGTAAGATAGCAGATGCATTAGAAATTAGTTTAGATGAATTTAGAACTGAAGATAAACCAGAGGAGGGATGATATGCAAATTCAATTTGATTCCATGTCTACCAACAAATTCTTTGAATGGATGGCTAGTAAGTTCTTGGAAGTGTCATTACCTCAAATTAAAAATTCAATTGAAACTAAATACAGTGATGATGAGTTGCTAACTAAGAAAGATTTATGTGAAAGAATCCTTAAATGTGATACCAAAACCGCTGATGAGTTCTTTTTATACAAGAAAGGTTTTCCTTTCGTTGAGTTTGGAAAGAACGGTAGACGGTATCCAAAAAGGCAAGTAGAAGAGTGGATTCGAAAAAACACTAAATTTAATTAACTGCCGGGCGGGCAAAAAAAGAGGTATTAAATATTCAGTTTGAAAGGAACCTAATATGAGCAAACAAACGGATAAAATCAAACAAGCAAATAACTTTTTACTAAAGTCAGAACAAAAGATGTTAGGCACTTTGCTAAAAGTAGAAAGCACATGTATGAAGGTCGTTCAAATTCATAGAATGGCCTTCTCAAATAAAGAGTATAAAAGTCAACAAGTACAGCTAGCAGAAGAAATATTAGAAACTATTGACAAAGGGTGGGAATCGAATGAACATGCAGATCATTAAAAAGCTGATTATCGCAAGCAACATGTACTTTTGGGGTACAGAAGAAGTAGATGAAGTAAGCAAGTTTTGGTACGGCTTATTCGCATTAGGATCACTTTTTAGCTTAGTAATTTTGATTTTAGTTTGGTTAATTTAAAAGGAGGAAATAAAAATGGAAGACAAACTAAGAACTGAAGGAGTGCTATCTCTAGGTTATGGAATCATACCTAAACTAGTCATGAAGGATAAGGACCTAACTGTAGAAGCAAAGGCTATATATGCTTACATAAGCTCTTATGCAGGTAACGGATCATCAGCATTTCCAAGTGTAAGTTTAATTTGTTCAGACCTAGATATAGGGGAGAACAGATTTCATAAGCACAAGAAGGTTTTGATTGAAAAAGGGTACATTGAAGTTAAGCGAGAACGCACTAATAAAGGTGCTTGGGGTAGTAATGTGTATACGATTAATAGTGTTATTAATTATCAACCAACACTTCAAAATGACGTGATGGTTGAACCAACACGTCAAAACCCATGCATGGATAACCCAACGATGGATAGCCCATGCATGGATAATGACGTGACTAATAATAACAGTCTTAATAATAACAGTTCTATTAATAACAGTTCTATAAATAAACAACAACAACCCGCTTCAGAAAAACAGCCAAATTTCATCACTACCTGGGAACAAACCGGATTTGGTATGATTCCACCTTTGACAATTGAGAAATTAGAACATTGGGTAACAGACTTTGAAGGTAATGAATCAATCATTGTTAAAGCAATTGAAGTTGCAAGCGATCAAGGAGTTAGAAAATACGCATATGTAAATACAATCTTAAAAAACTGGGAAGTCAAAGGTGTTAAATCAATTGAAGATATTGATGCTTTAGAAAAGAAACGTGAAGCTGAGGTTCAAGCTAAGAAAGCAGTATCTATAAATAAATTTAACAAAGCACCATTAAGAAAAGAAACATTACCTGATTGGGCAAAAGATGAAAATAAAAAAATTAAAGAGACTCCGATGAGTGAAGAAGATAAAAAAGAATTTGAGGAACGCTTAAAGAAAATTCAAAGTTTTAAAAGTCCTATTGCAGGCAATAGATAACCATGAAATATGTTTATTATTGCTCTTTAGATGGCGCAGTCCACCACTTCACAAGAATACTTGAAGATGATTATTGTAAAACACACAACTTGATCCTTGTAAGAATAATTAAATCAAAAAAATCTTAGAAATTGAGAGGTAATCAAATGAGTATAGATAGATTCAATGCAAAACATTATCCGGATCCAACGGCCCATGCAGCATTAACTAAATTCAAAAATCCTAAACGAGTCATAAAAGGCCGTCAATCAAAAGCAAAAGGAGCCGCATTCGAATCATACATTGATGCAGCATTAGAACGTTATAGAAGATTAGGAATAGCAGATATTCAAAAGACACCTGAGCCAATGAAGCCATTAAGACAAGTACCAAATCAACCAGGTAAATTTATCGCAGTCTTTGTAAAACAAGCACAAGCAGATTACAAAGGCATCCTGATGGGCGGTAAATCAGTCATGTTTGAAGCAAAACATACAGATACAGCAACATTGCCTTATGGACGACTTTCCATAGAACAAATTGATAATCTGAGAAGTTACGACAAATTCGGAGCTGTTTGCTTTATCCTGGTGAGCTTTAACTTCAAAAATTTCTATCGCGTACCTTGGGTCAATTGGCGAGATATGAAAGAACTATATGGTCGTAAACACTTAAAAGAAAGTGATTTACAAGAATACAAAGTGAAATTTGAAAATGGTACCATCAATTTTATTTATAAATCAAACAAGAAGGAATTGAATTAATTGATGTAGCTGAAGGAGATAGAATAATGGTTTTATCAGTAAAAGAAATGAAAGAGACGCTAACAGATCATCTAATACTTAATATCTATACTCCGGTAACATCTTATGCAATTGATGATGAGCTTCAAATGGATGCTAAAAACGAATTTGGATCGACAGATTATTTTAGAATCACACCAAAAGGCGAAATCAAAGTATTTAAACATGCTATATGGAATACCATAAATTGATTATCAGGAGGATGGCCAATGCAAAATACACATATAAATGTTGATAGAAAAATTGAAGTAGCTGACGTTACTGTAGGCGACGTAGTAGAATGTACTACCTCGAAAGGAACGTTCAAAGCAAAAATTGATATTATTTATGATTTAAGTGCTGTAGTTGAAATTGGTAAAAGAGAAAAGACGGTCGTTCAATTTAAAAATATGAGCAAAGATGGTAAAAAAATAAAGATTTATAAAAAACTTTTAAAAAGAACGCATACTAAACCAAATCAAACTGCTAATCACCACTCTATTTCGAAAGAGAAAGTAAAAATTATATCAAAAAGACGGGTTGAACAATGGACCATGGATGGTACATATATTGGTTCTTTTGAATCGATTACTGCAGCAAACAATCATTTTGATAAACCAAAATCAGGAATAGGCCATTGTTTAAGAAAATTATCCAATTCATCAATGGGTTACAGATGGAAGTATTCAGGTGAAGAGTTTACGAAAATAGAACCTATAAAAAGAGATAACGCTCATATGCGTAAAAGTGTTTTACAAATCAAAAATGGTTTAGTCATCAATGAATATGCATCAATTAGAGAAGCTGCAAAAGCATTAGGAATAAACCCAAGTACTATTACTGCAGCGGCAAAAAAGAAACAAAAAACTAGTGGTGGGTTTGAGTGGGAGTACAAAGCTAATATGAACTGGAAAAATTGATGAAACAATATGCGGTATACAAAGGGGAAGACCTACTAACAATGGGGACTGCAAAAGAATGTGGTGAAGAATTGCACGTCGATTCTAAAACTATTTATTTCTATGCTTCTCAAACACATAAAAAAAGGAATAAAGGAAATCGAATGGTAGCCACTCTATTGGAGGATGATGAGGAATGAATCATAATTTCGATACAGTACTACTTAATGAAAATTGGACATTTAAAACGCAAAAAATTGGCGATGCTAAAAACATTTTAGTCAATGATAAAAAACAAACATACAGCTATGAAGAAATACTTAAAGTTGTAGATTTGGCAAACAGTATGGAACGTCGACAATATGGATGGGATGTAAAGTTTGATGATGGACAGCATAAAAAACTGTTCATTCGTTCAACACAGATAGAAAAATGTAATCATACTACGCGCAGCAAGTAAACAATTTTCGAATGGATTGACCTAATTTATGACATGGATGTTAAACAGATTAATTTATTTTAGGAGGAATCAAAATGACAGCATTAGAAGAAATAGCAAGTATAGCTCATTTGCTACCTCTTGAAGTATTAAAAGATGTTAATCAACGATGCATGGACTGGATGGCTCCAGGTGGTAAAGAAGATGATCCATATATCCATCAACAGTTAAGATTTGCTAAAAGATTTGTAAAAGGTAAGGAGGGTAAATAAATGGAATTTGTTAACTTTACTGGAGAAGAAACAGAAAAAGAATTTTTGAAAAAATGTTTAAAACAATGGGAGATATCTATTGAACAAGCTCCAGTTCGAGCTTTAATGCAATTAGGGTCAATGTTTGCAGAAGTGAGACACCGGGTTGCTGAATTGGAGGAGAAATAAAATGAAAAAGGATAAAGAATGGTTGAAAACCGTTGTGAAAAAAGAAAGAAATATGGCTAGAGAATTATATGCAGAAGATGTATATAATATCGTCCTAGATATAATCGACCAATTAGACGAACCAAAAATACCAGTGATTCCGCAGTTTGATGGTCATACCATTGAACCAGAACCAGAGAAGCTGTATAGAGTTAAATTTGCTAAAGCAATAAGAAGTAGTAGAGAAATGTATTTAGAAAAGAATGATGAAGAAGGCGGAAATTATTCAATCGATTGGAGTGAAAAAGAATTCATAGAAAATGAATACCCTGATGTTTATTTATTCACTGAAAAAGAAATCAAAGCGATTGATGAACGTTACTGGGCATTTGCAGAAGAGGTATCCAATGAAAATCACTCAATTGAACAACCAAAAACACGTCAAGTACTCGTTAAATTCTTTGATAATGAAGAATATAAAACCGAATTAACTGAAGATGCAGCAAGAGAGTTAATCGAATTCCTGGAGGCTAATTGATGAAAAAAAAAGTCATAAACAGTTTATTCTCTATACTCCCAGCAATGCTTGTAATAATAATGCTGGGGTCAATTATTTACCTTTTAATAGAAAATACGCGCCAAACCTTTGTTATAAACTCGAGTGAGTATGCTTTAGAGAAAAAAGTAATTGAATTAGATGATGTCAGAAATGAATTAGTTGAATCACAAAACCTAGCTCATGGTTATAAATGGCAATTAGATTTAATAAATAAAGATGAAGGATGGGGTGGGGATGAATGATAAATGAAAAAGAAGCAGCCCAAGCAATAGGTATAAATTTAAAAGGAAAAATTGGTCAATACTTCTGTAAACATAAAAATACGCAATGGTTTGTCCAAGAGGCAGGATTGTTTCATAACATCTAAGGTGAGAAACGTTACCTCTATTGCGTTGATTGTGGTAAGTACATAAATGAGTACTTTGCTGAATATGAAGGGTCTGGTTTTAAATAGTCTTGAATAGTGAAGCAGTAATTAACTAGGAAGCAAAAAGAAACGTAAAAGTAGGAGGACATAAATGATTAATAATGTGGTATTAGTTGGAAGATTAACAAAAGATTTAGACTTAAGGTACACATCAAATGGAACAGCAGTAGCAACCTTTACTATGGCAGTAAACAGAGCCTTCACTAATCAAGAGGGCAAGCGTGATGCAGACTTCATCAATTGTGTTATATGGCGCAAAGCAGCCGAAAATATGGCAAACTTCACACATAAAGGTTCTTTAGTTGGAATTGAAGGTACTATTCAATCAAGAAGCTATGACAATCAACAAGGACAAAGGGTATATGTAACAGAAGTCGTACTTGGTTCATTCTCTGTACTTGAAGCAAAGAACAAGGATTATAATCAACAATCATCTAATCAAACTAATAATCAATCTAATAGTTATTCTAATAATAAATATGGCGATGAACCAAAATCGAATCAATCAACTAATATTGATGCATCAAGTAACAGGGATCCATTTGAACAATCAGGGCAGCCAATTGATGTGAGTGATGATGATTTACCGTTTTAAAGTGAGGTGCAGGTAATGGAAACGAAAGTGGAAAATGCAAAGAACATCCTAGCTAAAGTAACAGCTACTCGATTTAACAAAGAAGGCCAACAAGAAATTATGATAACTCTAGATGAATCTATTATTGGTTATCAATTAGAACGTTATACGAACGGAATAGGAGAGCTGTATGGTGAGTTTACATTATTTGACAACCGAATCATCACTGCTCAACAAAGAAAGAAGATACATGCTATTTTATCCGACATAGTGAAGAGCACAAGCGGGATAAAAAATACTTATGATGTTGAATCGATTAAAGAAGATATGAAATTGATATTCTGCGATTTGAAAGGAATTGATGACTTCAGCACCAGTGAGTTAACAGGTAGCTGTACAGTAACTATAGCAAGTGAATTCATTACTTTCCTTTTAAATTTCTGTTTAGAATACGGCGTACCTTTATCTGATCCTCCAGTTGAGTTAGCTGAGGACCTTAAGCATCAATTGATTAAATGTTTATACGAAAGAAAGTGTGCTGTTTGTTGGAAGCCGGGTATGGTTTATCAGGTAAGCACTACAGGAGCAAAGAAAGTAGAAGGTAGACATGAATTGATGTGCCTATGCAATGATCACTATCAAGAAGCAGAATCAATTGGACACAAAGCATTTGCAAGTAAGCAGCACGTCTTAGGGATATTGATGAATCAAGAGCAGTATATGAAACTAAAAAATAAGAGGTGACTGTATTGACTGACAAATTCAAAGAGCTTGAGGTTAAACTATCTAAATACAAATGGTATTTAAAAGAAGCAAAGTTGATAGAGTTATCTATTCGTCATCCTTATCAACTGAATGATGGTAATGTTGGTGGAGGTAAATCATCTGGAGGAGATACGGATGGGGCATTGAGAACACTAATTAAAATTGATGAGAATGATGATCTAAATGAGTACGTTATGATTGGACAAACGATTGAAAGAACCTTTGCTGTGCTTCCTGAGCACCTACAAGAAGCTATGATGGAGTTCTACATAAACAGGAAGGGCCACTATAGAGGTCATCCTAAGCGTTGCGCTGCTAAGTTGAACGTAGATGTAAAGACTTTGTACCGTTGGAGATGTGAGATTATTGTAGAGTTTGATAGACAATCATCAAAAGATGCCCGAGTTCGCCCGAGTTCTCCATGAATGAGGTGGTATAATTGTATCGTTAAGAGAGCGTAGGAAATCACATTATTCCATTTAATTATTCGATATGTCTCTCTTGAGCAAGTAGGATAAAAGGCTACGAGATTCAAACGTTGCGGTTCGATTCCGCAATATCCTATTCATATGTTAAAGGACATTCACTTATGTGAGTGTCTTTTTGCTTCTAAGATGCAAATGGACTATTTATATTTAAGTGAAAGGAGGTAGTGGTATGAAACAACCACAAGATCGTAAGCCGAAACAAACTAAGCCTAATAAGAAACAACCAACTCAGCATGAATACCTAGAGCTGTTGAAGTCTATCCGCGAAGAGAAAGACTTAGATCAACTGCAAGATCTATTCTTATCTATCTTCTCTATGTATGGATTAACTACTGATGAAGTTGCTGCATTGTTATTCAGCACTATGAGAGCAATACTGCATGAAGGTGCTAATAAGAAGATGCTTGCGGATAAGTTTAACATTGATATAGATTCATTAGGAGTTGAGGGTGTACTTCAAGTACAACGTGCTCTGTTAACTGCCTACCTAGATAAGGTAGCACAATGAAGCCCCAGCGCTTAGTAGTAGTCAATGGACGCAGAGTGTTGGTTGATCATGATTCCCGTAAGGAAGAGTACAGCGACTACAATAAGACAAGGTATAAGTATCAACCAGAGATCATCAAGTTCTATAACTCAAGAGCTTGGAAGAACTTAAGTAAGCAAACACTTAACGAGGAATACTATGTGTGTCGTAGATGTGAGGGAGATGCAACGCTTGCTGACCACATCATACCAGTAAGAGTGGACTGGTCTAAGAGGCTTGAGTGGTCCAATACTCAACCATTATGCTTTGATTGTCATGCAATCAAGACAAAAGAAGATAAAAAGAAATATAATCTATAAAATATCTATTTTCAAAGTGGGGAATTTTAACGTATATGGGGCGAAATTGGGGACAAGTACCCCCTTTTCTTTTTAACGGCCATGGTTTTTGGTTTTAAAAATAACGCTGCTCCTTTCCGTGACCAAAATTCCCTTTTTGAAGATTTTTAAGGAGGTGGAAAAGGATGTCTGGACGGAAATTCAAAGTCGTTGAAAACAATAAAAAGAACTTTACAAAAAATGAGATTGCAGAACGAAAAAAGTTGCAGGAACAAGCTTCAGGCGGTTTGGATGAATTACAAAAGTCAGCTCCTCGACACCTAAATCCTATTGCTAGGTACGAGTATGAAAGAGTATGGGAAGGTCTTAGTACCCTCCCTGTAAAAAACTTGGATAGAGCAACTTTAGAATTGTATTGTACATGGTACTCACTTTACCGAGAAGCTGAAAAAGATGTGAATGAAAATGGTATTTTTATGACTGCTAGTTACATGAATGAATCAGAGGACAGTAATGGGAATTGTCAAAGAGAATTAGTTAATTACATTGATAAGTCCAAAAAGAACCCTGCTGTTGGAGTTATGAATGATGCAAGTAGCAATTTAATAAGATGTGCCAGCAACTTAGGATTAAATGTTGATAGTCGGATGAGAATTCATGTACCGCAAAAAGAAGAAAAGAAACAAACTCTTAAGGACATGTTTGGATAGGAGATGAAGAAATGAACTTTAGAGGAAATATTGATGAAGAAGCAAAAAAAATATCTCGAGAAATTGATTTGAAAATTCAAACATTGATCTTTTACCATTTTAATATTGTTGCAATTAATGAAGTAGGAATGATCACAAAAGAGTTTTTAGATATTGCTCCAATGTTAGAAATTAATAAGAAAGAGTTTGTTCAAGATTTTCAAGATATTAAAAACGGAATAATCACTATAAGTTACGATTTAGGCTTTACTAAAGAATCTATAGAGGACGTTAAAAATTATTTGTCAAATAAATCTTAAAAGGAGCATGTGTATGTGTTAGAAACAGAAATTAATTATAATGACATTCCTAAAAGTTTAAGGGATCCCACTTATCTATATGCAAGAATGGTTTTAGATGGAAAGCTTTTAGCAAGTTTAAAAGTTATAAAAGCAAGTCGGAGACATTTGAGAGACTTGTTGAAGATGTCGGATGATAGCTTTCCATTCACATATGTACCTGATCACCCTAAAAAGGTAGTAGGGTTTTTAGAAATACTTCCCGATGTTAAAACAGGAGAACCTTACCCATTAGCATTATTCCAAAAATTCATTATTGGAAATATCTATGGATGGAAACATAAGAAGGATCAGTCACTAAGGAGATTTAAAAAAGCATTTATTAGCATGGCTCGTAAGTCAGGTAAAACAATATTGGTCGCTGGTATCATTCTTTATGAATTGTTGTTTGGTCAAAATCCAGCGTTTAGTAGACAGATATTTTGTACAGCAAATGATAAGAAGCAAGCAAAGATTGCTTTTGAAATGGCAAGGAAACAACTAGATGCGTTACGAGGAAAGTATGAAGACATACGGAAAATGACTAAGCGAGTTCGTGAAGAACTAAAAAACTTAGACGACGAATCATATGTAATGCCTCTTTCAAAAGAAACAGGAGCGGTCGATGGTTTTGAACCTTATCTTGGAATACTAGATGAGTATGCTGCTTCTAAAACTACAGAAATGATTGAACTACTTGAATCAGGTCAAGGACAACTAGATAATCCATTAATCTTAATCATTTCTACTGCAGGTAATAACTTGAATGCTCCAATGCATACTATAGAGTATCCACGAGCAGATAAGATATTAAATGGAGAAATAGAGGATGAAGAGTATTTTGCTTTTATTGCTGAACAGGATTCAGAAAAAGAAGTAGAAGATGAGAAAACCTGGATAAAGAGTAATCCTATTTTAGAAGTTGAATCTCTTTACAATAAAGTAATGACCTATCTTAGAAAAAGATTGCGTGTTGGTAAAGAAACTGGCGAACTAAACAAGATATTGATTAAAAATTTCAATATGTGGCGGCAAGCTAGTGAAGAATCCTATATGTCTGGTAATCAATGGCAGACTGGTTTTGTAGAGAAAGCTCCAGATATTACAGGTAAAGATACTTGGTTTGGTGTTGATGTAGGCCGTTCAAGTGACCTTATGTCTATTAGTTGGTTAGTTAGGATGGATGGTTACTGGTATTCCGATAGTTATTCTTTTATTGCAACTAAATATGGGCTAGATACCAAAATCAAACGTGACGGTGTAGATTATATTCGTTTATCAGAAAAGGGCGAATGTGAAATAACTGCATTAGAGAGTGGCGTTATTGATTATGATGCTGTTTATGATTGGCTAGAAAACTTTGTGTTCAACCATGAATTAAATGTAAAAGTAATTGCATATGATCCTTATCAATTTGGTCATATTCTAACAATGATTGAGAAGTATCGCCCAGAATGGCCAATGGCAGAAGTACGTCAAGGAACAATGACTTTATCCATGCCTACAAAACAACTAAGAGACGATGTTATGAATGGGAAAATGAAACATAACGGCAATGAATTATTGACTGCAGCAATTAACAATGCGGTCACTAAATCAGATAATAATGGATTAAGAATTGATAAGGATAAAAACAGCAATAAGATTGATCCTATAGATGCTTTGCTTGATGCATTTGCTATCTGTTATACGTTGTTAAACAACTACACCATTGATGATGATTACGTCATGAGTGATGACTTTGGTTTTTAGGAGGCAATTAAATGTTCAATTTAACATATATTGAAAGTCTTGAATTATTGGTATGTGCTGTAGATGTTGCTCCAATGAAAAAGGAAACAAAAGATTCTATTCGCACAGAATCACAAGAAAAAACTGGTATTCAAAAAGTATTGGTTATTGAAAGGAGTTTTGAGGTTGTTGAAAAAAGTGAAAAGCATCTTGAAATTTCTTCTTCTTAACATCCATACAATATTTTTATTTGTCGGTGTCGCATTTATTGTGGTAGCGGCTTTTTTGTATAGTGAAATATCAGGATATTTGGCATTAGGTACTTCTCTAGTGTTAATAAGCAAGTTGATTGATGCATCACGATGATTAAAACGACCTAGAAAGGGGGGAGAAGATAAGATATGGCATATTTTAAATCTCTTAGTACAGTAAGCTATGACGATTACATTGAATCAGTGTTTGCTGGTAATACACAACCGCAGTATGTTGGTTTGACCGCACTAAAAAATAGTGATGTATTAACTGCTGTTTCAATTATCGCAGGAGATATAGCGCGATTTCCAATTATCAAAAAAGATTTTGAAGGGAATTTTATTCCTGATGAAGATATAAATTATCTGCTAAACGTAAGATCTACTTCGAATGCTACAGCACGTTCTTGGAAATTTGCAATGACTATAAATACAATTTTGACTGGTAATTCATATTCTAGAATATTACGTAATCCGATTTCTGGAAAAGTACTACAATATATTTTTTATAGGCCATCGGAAACAATGGTAGAAGAATTTGAAAATCACACACTGCTTTATACGTTCACAGATTCTATAACAGGTAAAACTATACAGTGTAAAGAAGAAGATGTTATTCATTGGAAGTTTTTTACTCACGATACAATTAGTGGTCGATCACCACTTCTGTCACTAGGAGAAGAAATTGCATTGCAAGAATCTGGTGTAGATACACTTACTAGGTTCTTTAAGAGTGGTTTTTCTAGCGGTATTTTAAAGTTGAAAGGCGCTCAATTAGGTAAAGAAGCACGTAAAAAAGCACGAGAAGAGTTTGATTACACAAGGGAAAATGCTACTGGAGGAAGTCCTATTGTTTTAGATGACACGATAGACTACACGCCTTTAGAAATTGATACAAATGTTTTACAGTTAATCAACTCTAACAATTATTCAACTGCTCAAATCGCTAAATGTTTGCGGATACCAGCTTATAAGTTAGCTGTCAACAGTCCTAATCAATCTGTTAAGCAATTGAACGAAGACTATATTAAAAATGATTTACCATATTATTTTGACGCAATCACAAGTGAGATAGCATTGAAGTGCTTTACAGATTCAGATAGAAAGATATTTCAGCTTATATTTGATACTCGTTCTGTAACTGGTCTTTCTGTAGAGGATATTGTGAGACTTTATAATGGAGGTATCTATGATGGTAACGAAAGCTTAAGCGAATTAGGCAAAGCTAAATCTGACGATCTAAATATGACTAGAAGAAAAGCCAGTTTGAACTATGTTTGGTCAGATAAAGCAGAAGAATACCAAGATAACCAGTCACACAAAGGATCATTGAAAGGTGGTGATGAAAATAGTGGTAAAGATTAATGTGAAAGGTCCTATTATCGATAACAGTCAAAAAAGTATGTACGACTGGTTTGAGATAGAAGCAACATGTCCCAAAGACATCACCGATAATATCCCGATAAATGGAGAAGAAATAGAATTAATTATTAATTCACCAGGTGGAATAGTAGATGCTGGAAGTGAAATTTATACTGCACTTAGAGAGTATGAAGGTGAAGTGACAGCTAAAGTTGTTGGAATGGCGGCAAGTGCAGCTTCAGTTATTATTATGGCTGCAAATAAAATTAAAATCTCACCAACAGCAAGAATAATGATCCATAATGGACAAAGACTTGCAGTAGGGGATCATAGAGATATGGGTAGTGCGGCAGAATCAATTATTGCAGCAAACAAAGCAATAAGGAATGCATATATGGATAAAACAAAATTATCAGAAGAAGAACTGACTGATTTAATGGATAAAGAGACTACAATGGATGCAAAATCTGCAGTAGAAAAAGGATTTGCAGATGAAATAATGTTCCAAGAAGATTCAATGCAATTAGTTGCCAGTGTAGGCAGCGGACTTTTATCAAGTGGAACTATTGCAAAAATTCGTACTATCATGGCTAAAGAAAAAGAAGAAAAACCAAATGACAATTTAGAAGCGATAAATCAGATGAAGAATGAATTATTGCTAGAAGAAATTCAAAATAGTTTGAAATAAGGCCTTCGATAAAATCGAATGTCTATTTTTATACCCAAAATTAGGAGGAACAATAAATGTTCAATGAAAAAATTAAAGAAATTCAAGCAAAAATGGAAGGTTTAACAGTAAACATCAACACACAAGCTGAGGAAATCAAAGCTAAATTAGAAGGAAATGATTTGGAAGCTGCAAAAGATATCAAAAATAAACGTGAAGAAAATAAGTCTACCTTTGCTCAATTAGAATCTGAACTAGATCTTTATCAATCAGTTTTAGAAACTAACACAGTTGAAGCTTCAGGAAAATCAAAACCAGTGAAAAATGATGAAGAAATTGATTACCGTGATGCAGTTAATAACTTCATCCGTTCAAAAGGACAAGATGTTAAGGGTCTGAAAATTGAAGGGAAAGATGAAATTGTAGTTCCTTATAACGTTATCAGAAATGAAATTGTGCCAACTGCTGATGGTGTAAAGAAAACTAATACAACTTCTATCACATCAGATGATATTTTATACACACCAACAAAAGAAGTTAACACTGTTGTAGATTTAAAACAATTCACTCGCGTGATTCCTGCTAAAAAAGGTAAAGGATCATACCCAGTACTGAAAAAAGCTACAACAAAAATGGTCAGCGTCGCTGAATTAGAAAAAAATCCGGCTTTAGCTAAACCTGAGTTTGATGATGTTGATTGGTCTGTATTAACTTATCGTGGTGCTATTCCTTTATCACAAGAATCAATTGATGATGCAGATGTAGATTTGGTTGCTATCGTAAAAGAACATTCTGAGGAAATCAAATTAAATACAACAAACGATGCAGTTGCAACGGTGATGAAAACTTTTGCTCCAAAAACAGTAATTGGATTAGATGATTTGAAAGCAATTCAAAACGTTGCTTTAGACCCTGCTTATAACATTGCTTATGTTGTTTCTCAATCTTTCTACCAATACATGGATACTGTAAAAGATTCTAATGGACGTTATATGCTGCAAGATTCAATCATCAGCCCAACAGGTAAAGTATTCAGCGGAAAAACATTATTTGTTGTTAATGACTTGGCATTTGGCGCTGAAGGAACTGCTCATGCCTGGGTTGGAGACATGAAGAGAGCTATTTTATTCGCTGATCGTAAAAACTTAGGATTGCGTTGGGCAGACAATGAAATTTACGGACAATATTTACAAGCTGTTACACGGTTTGATGTGAAAGTTGCTGATGAAAATGCTGGTTTCTTCTTAACATATACTGCTCCAGTGGGGGAGTAATAGCGCCACTAAACAATGTGGCGACAGTAGACTATAACAGCCTGACTGTCTTGCAATTAAAAGAAAAGTTAGATGAACGAGGGATTGCTTACAAGTCTACGGACAACAAAGCGACTCTCGTTTCCTTATTGGAGGGATAATGGATGGTTATGGATGAACTCCAATCGATAAAGCTTTATTGCAAAATCGACCAAAATTTTGAAGATGATTTGATAATAGAATTCTTGGAAGTTGTAAAGTTGCAAATATCCGATGCCATTGAAACTGGTTCAGACCCTGTAACTTATAGTGATGATCCTAGATTCAGGCTTGCCGTAAAAAAACAAGTTAAAGAAGAATATGAGCACCGAGGAATTACATCTGATACAGATCGTTATCCATTAGCAAATGGAGTTCTTAACATTATTCATCAGCTGAGGTACAAGAACGACGTAGTGGAAGTTGGTGGCATTAGTGAGAACTACTAATATGAACGAGCGTATCACAATTTTTAAAGAGACTCCTGGTCAAAATGATGACGGGGAAACAATAGACAATAAACGCACCGATTTATTTAGCTGTTGGGCAGAAGTTCAAAAAGCAACTGTAAAAGAGTTTAAAAGTCGGAGCAGTCAAGAATTTGGAGAAGGTATTCAAAAACGTAAGAGAACAATAAGCTTCAATATTCGTTATAGGCAAAAGGAAACAGTTGATACTAGTATGTTAATTGATTTTAGAGGAGACACTTACCAAATCATTGATGTTGAAACAGATTACATGAAAAAAGACTTTTCAATGATAAGCGCGGTGATGACAGAATGACTACTGGTACAAATGAATTGCTTTCTAACTTGTTAAAACTAGAAGTTCAAAATAAGAGGGCCGCACGAAAAGCAGTAAATGATGGCGCAGAATTATTTGCGAAAAATCTAAAAGAAAATACGCCTGAAGAAACAGGCGTACTTTCTTCAAGTGTAATAGTTACAGGATTTAAAGGTGCTAATCAAGGATTGATTGAAAAGGATATAGGATTCAAGAGAAGTGTTGGTTTCCGTGTTAAATACCCAAATACAGGAACGGTCTATCAAAGGCCACAAAATTTTGTTGAAAAAACAATCAAACAATCAACAACAGAAGTGTTAAAGATCTATGAAGACAGCATTATAAAGGGGTTGAAATTATAATGTTAGCAGAAGCAAGAGCTTATCGATTTTTAGTTGATAACGAAGAATTAAACTTGGCAATGGATGAAATTAGAGGAAAAAAAATCGATTCAACTAATGTCATTAAACAAGGAATTTTTACGTATACTATTCCAGATATTTTTATAAAAAAAGAAGTTGCTCCATTTATAAGAATAAATCCAATTGATGAGGATCCTGCTTTATTTATGGATGATGAAAACATAGCGGAAAATCAAACAATTCAGATAGATTTTTGGTGTAAAAGTGCTAGCGACTCTTTAAAAATTAAACGATTAATAGACAGGATTATGAAAGGAAATAATCATAGTCATTACGACTCAGATAGATATAAAGACCCTGATATTGACCTCATTATGAACGTGAGGAAGTATAGGGTCTTTAATTTTGATTTAGAAAACTAAAAATAGAAAGAGGTATAAATAATGGGAAAAGTTAAATTTGGTTTGAGTGCGTTCGAATATGGGAAAATAGTAGATGATGTAATTGAAGGAGCTACTAAAAAAGCGACTGGATTAGAAACTGCAAATATTAATATTACTAACGAGCTAGTAACAATCATGGCAGATGATGGTCCTTATGTAGTTGTTTCAGGTGGTATTACAGATCTATCATTGGAGTTAGGTATTTACGATTTAACTTCTGATGCTAGGACTGATTTTTACGGAATCACTGTAGAGAATGGAGTAGAAAAATATAATAAAAATTTAACTCCCAATGATATTGCCTGCATGTTCCGTACACGTATGGATGATGGTAAATCAGTATGGTTTGGTTTGTTAAAAGGGAAATTCAGTGTACCAGGTGCTTCTCTATCAACGAAAACTGGAGCACCCGCTCCAACTGCTGATTCAACTACCGGGCAATTCGTTGCACGCGGGGATAGTGAAGATGGAGATATGCTTTATATTGGGCGTGAAGATAATCCTGAGTTTGAGCTTGACGCGTTCAAAACTATGGTATTTCCAACTGCTTCAGTAGAAGGATAATAAATAAATTGCTTAAGGGTTAGTCATAATTGACTAACCCTTTTTACTTAATATTTCAGGGGGAATAGAAACTATGGCAGAAATTAAACTAATTATTAATGGAAAAACAAAAAAATTCGATAAGAAACAATTTTTTATTAAAGAGCATATTTTAGCCCTCCAATTTAGTTTGAAACAAGAAAAGTATCTCAAAAAAGAAGACCGAAACATTGAAGATATTGCTGAGAATCAAAAAAATTGGGCCGAGTTTATGTCAGATGTATTTGAAAAACAATTTACGGTAGAAGAATTTATAAATGGATTAGAAATTAAAGATAAATCTGCAGCTGAAGATATATATATTGAGTGCTTAGGCGGTAAAAATGATGAAGAAAAAAAGGAAAACCAATAACCACATTAGAAGCTTATCAGAGTATGAAGAAACTACTCAAAAGTTTAACAAAAAGTGGTTATAAACTTCCAGAAATATATGGAATGACATTATCTGATATTAATTTATTGATTGAAATTTCTGATGTAGAGGAGACAAAATCAGAACCAGAATTAACAACATTAGATAAGGCCTTTCCGTTCCTATTCTAAATAGAAAGGAGGTAAATAATGGCAAGTGATTTAGGACATATAGCAGCAACAGCTTCATTAAATATTGATCCTTTCCAACAGAGTACAAGGGTGTTGCAAACTCAAATACGTTCTTTGGATAGTGCATTAAAAGCACAAGAATTGTCTTTCAAAAACAACGGAAAAGGTATCAACGGACTAAAATCAGTTTATGAACAAACTGGTAAAAGTGTAAATAGTTACAGTGCGTTATTAGAAAAACAAAAGAAAAAATACAATGATTTAAAAGAAGAAATTGGTGATGTTTCAAAAGCATCAGATGATCAAAAGACTAAACTTCTTTCAGCTGAATCAGCAATGAATAAAACAGCTGGTCAAGTTGATTCTTTAACTGGTAAATACAATAGTTTAGGCAAAGAAATTGCCATACAAGATTCTAAATGGACTAAAGTTGGTACCAACTTAGATATAATCGGTACTAAAGCTAAAAAGGTAGGTGATAATTTATCTAGCTTCGGTAGCTCAATGACTAAAGGAGTGACCCTGCCAATAGTTGGTGGTGTTGCACTAGCTGTAAAAGCAGCCATTGATTTTGAAAGTGCATTTACAGGAGTAAAAAAAACTGTTGATGAAGTTGTAGATGCAAACGGAAATGTAATAGTTTCTTATAAAGATTTATCTGAAGGCATTCGTGAAATGTCCAAAGAGTTACCAGCAAGTGCTTCTGAAATTTCTGCTGTCGCTGAATCTGCTGGACAATTAGGAATTCAAACCGAAAATGTTTTAGCTTTCTCTAAAACCATGATAGACATGGGTGAATCAACTAACTTAGGTGCAACAGATGCAGCAACAGCATTAGCTAGATTTGCTAATATTACTGGAATGTCTCAAGATAAGTTCACAAATCTTGGATCTAGTATTGTTGAACTTGGAAATAATTATGCTACAACAGAAGCAGAAATTGTCGCAATGTCTCTTAGACTAGCAGGTGCAGGATCACAAATTGGAATGAGTGAAGCGGACATTTTGGGACTTTCAGCCGCTTTAAGTTCTGTCGGTATAGAAAGCGAAGCAGGTGGGTCTGCATTTAGTAAAGTAATGGTTAACATGCAACTGGCTGCATCCCAAGGTGGAGAAGATTTAGAAAATTTTGCGAATATTGCTGGAATGTCTGCAAGCGAATTTAAAACTGCATTTGAAAAAGATGCAGTTGGTGCTATAGCATCGTTTGTACAAGGTCTAGGAAACGCAGAAGAAAAAGGAACAACAGCAATTGAATTGTTAGATAATATGGGAATATCAGAAGTGCGTTTAAGAGATTCACTTTTACGTGCAGGAAATGCAAGTGATCTATTTACTGATGCAATTAAGACATCTAACGATGCGTTTGGTGAAAATACTGCCTTAACAGATGAAGCAAACAAAAGATACGAAACAACTGAATCTAAACTTAAAATGCTTCGAAATCAAGTGACGGATGTAGCTATTGAATTTGGTGGACCTTTTGTAGATGCATTAAGTGAAAGCTTAGTAGCTGCGGAACCATTGATTGAAACGTTAGGAGAGTTAGCTAGCAAGTTTAGTGAAGCAAGTCCAGAAACACAACAAATGATTGTGAAATCTATAGCGTTAGCTGCAGCGATTGGACCAGTTAGCAGTATTCTTGGTAAAACGATTAGCGTAGGTGGATCAACGTTATCTGTAATAGGTAAATTATCTAAACAATTTGGAATTATTAGTGGTACTGCTACAGCAAGTGCGTCAGCAATAGGAGCAACAACAGCTACTACTAGTACCTTGAGCGCTGGTATGGTTGGTGCAACAGGTAGTTCTGCAGGACTAGTTGCTGGATTGGGAGCCATTGCTCCAGCATTATTAATTATAGGTGGAGCTGTTGCTTTAGGGACAATTGCTTGGAAGGTTTGGGGAGAAGATGCTTTAGAAGCTAGTCAAAGGACTCAAAAATGGGGTTCTGATATTGGAGAAGAAGCTGATAAAGCTTTAGATGAATTTCAAACTATGTCTGATGAAGCAGGACTTGCAACCAATCTAATGGCATTCAATATTGAAGAAGGAACAACTAGAGCTATTGATGCTTATGCTGGAATGGCTGAAGGGATTAAAGAAGACGTCCAGTCAACAATTGCTGAAACGGAAGAAGGGTTAGCTGGGCTGCCTAAATCAGTACAAAAGATAGTTGCAGAATCAATGACTGCTGGTGTAGAAGAACAAACAAAATTAATTGCCGAAGTAGATGAAATTCAGTCAGCCATAACTGGTATTTATGAGAATGCACTTGCTGAAAATAGGGAAATTACTGACGGTGAAATTACTGTTATTGAAAATTATCATGCAAGACTGGCAAAAATTAGAAGTGAGTCTCTTAATTTAAGTGCTGAGGAACAACGTAATGTTCAGTCTGTAATGGCTGAAGATTTAAAAACATTCTCTGCTGAACAATTAATGCAACGTAAGCAAATGTTATCTGAAGAAACAACAGCTATTCAAGAAGGTTATAATGAACAAGCCAAATTATTGGAAGAACAATTAACTAGTGGTGTATTGGGTAGGTCAGAATACAATGATGCTATGTCCGCTCTAAATACTGCCGAATTAAGTGAATTATCTGATATTGGTGCTGAATACATCAAGGTTTGGGAAGCACAAGGCGATGTACCGTTAGAGATTCAAAAGAAAATTCTTTCCGATTTAGGACTGAACTATGATGAAATACAAGCTAGAATTGATTTGGCAAATCAGAAAATGGAACAATCAAACAAGTACATGGCTAAATCATCGCAAGACGCTTCTGAAGAAGTTAGAAAAGCAAATAACTCTTGGAATGAAATGATTCTTGATGATAAAACAGGTGAAGTTGTTACAAACCTTGACAAAGTAATTACTGATGCTAGTGAATCAGAAGAAGGCTGGAAACAACTTCAATTCATAATGAAGAATGCTGAATTGGACACTAATGCCAAAGAAAAAATACAAGATGCATTAATGGCAAATGGCCAGTGGTGGGAAATGGATTTTCCCACCCAATTCGCAGACGTTGAAACTAATGCAGGAGAAACTGCTACAGCTTTCTTACAATCTAACTATGATTGGGAAGGTATGTCATACGAAGATAAAATGGCAATCTTGAATACAAATACACCTGAAACACTTCAACAAGCGTTGATGGACACAGGAGTTTGGAATAATTTAAGTCCAACCCAACAAGAAATGATTATGACAACTAATGCAGGAGCGACTGCAAAACAAGCTTTGATAGCAACAGGACAATGGGATTCATTAACTCCAGAACAAAAACGTATGGTAGTTTCCAGCAATTCAACACAAAAAGCTTTAGAAGGTATTCAAGCTGCTACTAACTGGAATGGTAAAGATTGGGTTCCTAAAGATATACTTGTTAAAACAAACGCTAGTACCACAGCCAGTAATGCACAGAGATCCATTGATGGTGTTAAGGGTAAGACTGTCACTATTAAAACAATTAGAGAACAAATCACTAGTTATCAAACAATTCAAAAGAGTGTATTAGGTGGTCCAAGATTAGCTAAAGGAACGAAATCACACATCGGTGGTGAAGTATGGCTAGGTGATGGCGGTAAAAATGAACCATGGTTAACTCCACAAGGTGATTTTGGTGTTTCACCAAATGATTGGACCTTATACGATTTACCAAAAGGAACAAAAGTATGGCCTTCAGTTGAAAAATTCAAATCTGACATACCAAGATTTGCAAATGGGACAGATATTGCTGACACAAAAATTATGAGCACAATGAGCATGTTAAGTGATCAAACAAGAAATGCTAGCAACAGACAAGGACCTTCAAATAATATTGAAACGGTGCGAGAATCGTCCTCAGCAACAACGAAAATCGAGGGTGATACGTACAATTTGTATTTAACAGCCAATGGTGAATTGCCAAAATCCACAATCAATAAAATGGCTAAAATATTCCAACAAGCAATGAAAAATGAGAATGATCGTAAAAAAATGAGTAGAGGGGAGGTGGTGACACTTTGAGTACAGAGTTAAGTCCTGGTCATTTTATTATCGGAAATAAAACGAGTGAAGAATTAAAAAGTTTTATTCAGACTAGGCCCAAAATTACTAAACCAAGAAGAAAGATTATAATGAAACCAATTCCTGGAAGAAGCGGTGATTTGATTACTGATGAAGATTCCTATGAAAATGGATTGTTTGAATTGACTGCATTCGTCAAGGGTTCTAGCCAAGATGAAACGGAAGAAAATCAAACGATTGTTGGATTGGCTTTTGACACTGGAACGTACCAATCTTTTGTACCTTATTGGGATAGCAAATATGAGTATCAAGTCATCACTACTTCTGGTCCAGATTTTTACGGTACAAGAGCATATGGTTTTTCTGATCCCTATGATGTTCAATTAAGCTACAAGCCGTTTAAAAAACTAAGGAATGTTAGTACGTTTATATTGACTAGTTCTGGAACGGTTAGCAATCCGTTGAAATATGATTCAGTGCCGTATATTAAATTAACAGCAACAGGTGACGTGACTTTAAGAGTCAATAACGTAGATGTTGTGTTAAAAAACATTGTTGAGTTTATTGAAATAGATTCAGAAATAGAAGAGTGTTATAAGTTTAAAAGTAATGTACTGACGAATGAAAATAGTAAAATGTATTCTTTAGATTTTCCAGTATTTAAACCAAGAGCCAATACTATTTCATGGGTTGGAAATGTTACGCAAGTAGAAATAGAACCGAGGTGGAGAACTAGATGACACCTATTCTATATAAAGCAAATGAAACAGATTTTTATCATAGAGGCATAGGATCTCTTGGAGAACTAACTTTTGTAGAAGTAACAGAAGAAGGAAACGGCGACTTTGGTTTGGTGCTAGAATACCCAACCAATGGTCGCTATTTTAATTCCATTGAAGAGTTTATGTTTATCAAAGCAAAACCAAACTCAGAAGATGAAGCACATATCTTTAGGATCTATGAAATTGAAAAAGATACTATTGGAATGTCGGCAACGATTTATGCGACGAGTAAAACTATTACAGATTTACAAGGGAACATGGTTCGGAAAGTGATCGGTAACAACGAAATACCACAACAGATTCTAAATAGAATGAAAAGCAATTTAATCTATCCAACAACGTATGATTTCTACTCAGACATTACCACTAAAAGCAGTACGGAATGGATACGAAGGAATCCTCTTAACTGTATTTCTGGCGAAGAAGGCTCTCTGCTGCAATACTGGGGTGGTGAAATCAAACGTGGGAACCAAGTTATCTCATTGCTCAAAAGACGTGGAAAAGATAACGTGGCCACGATTAGATATGGTAAGAATCTTAACGGACTAGTTGCTAATTTTTCAGTAAAAGGAATGGTCACAAGGATTTTACCTCACTTTACGTATACTCCAGAAGGAGCAAAAGACCCGGTAACAATTGAAGGCAGTTTTGTAGATAGTCAGTACATTAATAATTACCCAATACCTTTCATTCGAGAGGTTGATTATTCGAGTGATGAAGAGGTTACTGACTTAACAACTTTGAATGCAAAAGCTAAACAATATTTTACTGAAAATATAGATATTGATAAACCTTCTGTGACGATGGATATTCAAATAGAGGATTTATTTTCAACTAGTGAATACAGTGATAAGTTCAAACAGCTAGAAAAGATTTTATTATTTGATACAGTTACGGTTTATCACAAAGTTTTTGATATCTTAATTACTGCAAAAGTAAATAAGTTGGTATTTGATTCGTATCGAGAAAAGAATGTCTCTTTAGAAGTCGGAAGCATTAGAAATACATTGATGGATGATGTTAAAAAAGATACACAGTACCAATTGAATGAAGTAAAAAAAGAATTAAATTACTTGTCTATAAGTGCTGATGGTAAAAATAGAATCAACTACGGATCCGCAACACCGTTAATAGCGAGTATAAACGATTTGTGGTTTAAACCAAACGGTGAGTTTACCATCATGTATCGATTTGATGGTGCTTACTGGCAAAAGATTAGTGACTCAGAAGATTTGGATAAAGTGGCTAAAGAAGTTGAACAACATACAGATGAAATAGCTGCTGTCACCCAATCAGCAAACGATGCAGTAACAAAAGCAGACCAAGCAATCGCCGATGCAGGATTTATCAAGCTAGATGTTGCTCAGGTTAAATCAGACGCACTAACCACAGCTAGTACAGCTCAATCAGCTTATAATAACGCCATTTCAGCCTTGAATAAAGCAGACACCGCTATTTCTACCACTGAAAGTTTTTCTTTATTGGTTAATGATTTAGAACAATCTGTTACTTTTAAGGCGGATAGTAGCAGGGTTGATACAATATCTAGCAAAGTAGATAGTCAAAGTTTGCTGATTCAAGCTAATGCTGATGCTTTAATCTATAAAGCGGATAAAACTTTAGTAGATACGATAAACCAGACAGTCAATCAACATACGAATGACATCTCAATCAATGCACAGGCTATTAATGCTAGATTGACTTCAACACAAGTTGACAGTTTAGTTGCTGCTAAAAACTATGTGAATCAAACTCAGTTGAATACTACCTCTAGCGGGTTGCAGTTGGATATTACCAAGGTTAGTACTGATTTAAGTAATCTTGAAATTGGTGGAAGAAATTATTTCAAAAATTCGGAAAAAGAAGTAACTGGTTCAAGAGAATTTATTAACTCGCATAATTGGGATATGGCTTCGATTATTGACAAGAACGGATTGATTTCTTATGTTATATCTTTTGATTTAAAAACAGCAGTTGCTGGAAATATTAATGTATATGCTCAAAACGGAAGCGGTTCTAGACATGGCATAGGTTCACATGTGATTTATGCTACTACAGAATACAAAAGATATTCGATAACATTTATACCTACAAATAGTAATTTATCTTTAACTCAATCATTGTTAGCTTTTTATGGACAAGCTTATGGCAATGGCAGAATACCAAGTGTTAAAAACGTTAAAATGGAAATTGGTAATAAAACTACAGACTGGTCACCTGCTCCAGAAGATATGGCTACACTTGAGCAATTCACAACTTTAAATGCTACTGTTGATGGTATTCAAACAACTGTTGGAACAAAAGCAAACCAAACACAAGTCACTCAATTAGCCAATCAAATTACTACTAAAGTGGAATCATCAACTTATACTACTAAAATGACACAATTAGATAGCTCGATTAATTTGAAAGTTGCTAAAGCTGATTTAATCTCTCAAATAAACATCCAATCCAACAACATTCTTATCCAATCAGGCAAGCTTTATTTAGATGCCGCTTCAGTCATTTTCTCTGGCAGTGCTTTTATACCTAGTGCGGCGATTACTTCGCTAACAGTGGATAAATTAAATGGTGGAACAGCTAACTTTGCTAACTTTAACGCGATTAACATTAATGTATCTAGTTTAGTTGGCAATACAACAGACTTCATTCAATCAAATTGGAATAAAGCAAACACTAGCTTATCTGTCAATGCAGCTGGTTTAACCTCTGTATCTGGTGCACTTTCAACAACATTAAATGCCGGTTCTATTACAACAGTTAGTGGTACAAAAACAGGAACCATTAACGCTTTAGGCATGCAAATAGCTAATTCAAGTAACGGTTGGACAACTAAGCTTTATTCCGATGGCTTAGAGTTTCAATGGTATGGCGTTATTCGTGGAATAACACAAACATCTGAAGGATTAGAGATCAAACCCACTACAGGTTCAGGTGCTCGCCTAAATAGTGCCTTAGCTTTAACGACTGGACCAGGTAACGACAAGATAGCTTATTTGCAATTAGCGAACCCAGATGGTGGAACCAATTCACGTTTAGAAATGAATGGTACTCAATTAAGTTTGCGCCATCCAAATGGTGGCTCTCTAGATATAGCCGATTATGCCTATAATGGACAGCTAGGAAGAATCAATTCTGGTAAATTTAGAACAACCACTACAGACGGTCGCGGGATCCAGATGGAAGTTAGTCAAATTAGTGTCTTAGCAGGGAATCAAACAATTTATATTATGCCTTCTGGAACGGGTGAATTAAGAATCGGTAATGGCAGTGCAAATCCTACTCTATGGCCCATTCGTGCATCACAATTTATACAAGGATCTAGTCGTGATTCTAAAACAAATATAAATGATTATACAGGCAATGCTTTAAATGAATTGAGTCAACTAAAAGTAGTAACGTATAACCGTAAAGATGATCTTGCTAGAGGAGTTGACTACCTATCTTTAGGATTTATAGCAGAAGATAGTCCAGCGATTGCAGTTTATAACGCAGGAATGCCAGCCGGTGTTGATCAGTACAAGATGGTCAGTCTAGCAATTAAAGGGATACAAGAATTAGACCAAAAAGTTATATCGATAGGAAACAGTGTTAATGCTAATAACACACTTGCAAGTCGTGCTTTCTCAGAAATGCAACAATTAAAAAATAAAGTGACAGAATTAGAACTTAAAATACAAAAAATGGAGAGTGCAGCATGAAAACAATCAAATTACAGAATAAAGAAGTCATACCAGTCTATCAAGCGCTAGAAAACATAGTTGTACAAGGCAGAAAACCACGTCGCGGAAAAGGCAAATTGCAAAAAGTGTTGAAAGCAAAGAACGAGGAACATATAGAAGATTTAAACGAGATTCGTTCTGACTATTTCAAAAAAGAAGAAGATGGTACCTTTGCTGAAAACAATGGCAATCTCGTATGGTTGGATAAATACAAAGACGATCAAGCAGTCAAAAATAAAGCAAATGAGCAAACAAAAGAGTTGAATGAAGAAATTATAGGAATTGATTTGGTAGAACATGAATCCAAAATCAAGTCCTTTTTGGATGCTCTAGAAAAAGATGAATTTACTGGTAAAGATAATTTGCGAGATGAAGATTTTGAAACACTGATGGAATTGTTAGAAAACGCTTTTGAAGGTAATGAAGATATGAAAGAGGAGGAAAAATGATATGAATGGAATAGTAGGGAATCAAATCAAGTATATTTTAATTCAAACAAATACAGTAGAGGGTAGTACTGCTCCCCAAGAGGCTATGTTCTACAACGAATACAACAATACCTTAACCTCTTCAGGTGATATTAATACGGCAACTAAATTTAAAGAAGAAGACTTGGAAAAAGTACAATCCATTGCTAGTCTTCAAACTCAATTAGCTGCATTGTTTGGTAAATTGTTTAAATATGAAGTTATTAAAGAAACAATTGAACGTACTGTAGTTGAATAAGTCTAAAGAGAAGAGTGACCAGAAATGGATACTTATTAGTTTATAAAAAAAATTAAGTTTTTTTAAATTATTCCGATATTATTGTTAACAATATATATTGGAGTGAGTTAATGGAATCTATAATTAATTATTTACCAAAAATAAGTTACATCGCATTGGTACCATCTGTTTTAATCTTTTTAAAAATGGGAATTGATACTTTTAATATAACTAAAGTTGAAAAAGCAATTCTAACAGATTCAAAAAAAATTGCTATTCATTTATCACGTATCTGCCTGTTTAGCTTATTTTATTCAACATTTTTTTTTGCTGTAATGTTATTTGATGATAGCATTAAGGATATGGATTTTCTTGAAAAGCTTATTCTTTTTTGTCTTAGTTATATACTTGTATTTTTGATGGTTGTAGCTGTATACCCTTTATTTCTTTTTCTTATTCAAGTTTTTTCTTTTAAAGAAAATTATTATTTCAAAGATAAAGATGAAAATATTGAGTGGAAGATAGTTAGAAGAGTTGACAAAAATAAATTGTTAGTATTACGAAAGGGTGTTTCATGTAAGTTTATTAATGCTAATGATATTATTAATAAGGAAATAACTGCTAAGCTAGATAATGTGAAAACAAAAAGGAAATCATGGATTTATCAAAGTAATAAGAAAGTTAAAAGATTTCAAATATTTATAGTTATAACAACATTTATTTGGATGGTAACTAAAATTTGGAACACAAATCAGGTGTCAACTATTGATATCAAAACTAGATTGATATTTATAGCGTTGATAATTGTCTATTGTTCTTTTTTGTTGCACTATTATATAGTAAAGAATAACGATAAGCTTATAAAAAGATATCCGATTACTGAAGATAATGAACTAATAGCAGAATAAAAACGAAGGTAGTCAAGAAATTGGCTGCCTTTTTATAATGACTAAGAGTGGCCAGAAATGGTTGCTCTTTTTATATTGATAAAAGGAGAGTGAAACATGCCAGAAAATATTTTTGAACATGAAATGATTGACCGATTGGCACGTATCGAGGTTAAAGTGGACGATATAAAAGCTACACGAGAAACAGCCGAATCAGCAGACAGAAAGTCTGATTTAGCAATGACAGCAGTCAAAGAAGTTGAAAAAGATATCATTGAGATTAAAGCAAATAACAAATGGGTATGGGGGTTTATCATATCTTTTGCAATAGGAATGTTTATGTATCTACTAAATAATGGAGGTTTTTGACAATGAATAAACTAAATATAAAAGGTATTCCAACAGGAACGTGGGTAAGACTTATCGGGTTGTTTGTCATACTAGCTAACCAAGTGTCAGTATCTATTTTCAACTTTCAGTTAGTACCTTATCCAGATGAATCAATCTATGAAGGAGTTTCAACTATCTTGACTATTCTGATTTCAGTATTTGCTACATGGAAAGATACACCAGTTACAATAGCTGCGCAAGAAGGAAATAAAGTAACGAACGAATTGAAAGAGGAGGATAAGTAATATGACTAAAATTTTATTATTCGCAGGGCATGGTAGAAACAGAAACGGTTCATTTGATCCAGGAGCTTTAGGATATATCAACAAAGGTGAACATAAGTATTATGAACAAGATTTTTTCAAAGCAGTTAAGAAGTTTCTTCCAGCAAATAGCAACGTGATTTTATTCAGTGAACATAATGTATATGATTATAAAGATTTAGTAGCTTTGGCTAAAAAATACGGTAAAGATACTATTGTTGTTGAAATGCATTATGATGCAAGTAACGACGGTTCTGCTAGTGGTGGTCATGTAATTGTTCATGCTGATTATGCTCCTGATAAATTCGATTTAGCTATTCGAGATGTAGTCAAAAAGCACATAGGTGTCCGCTACACACACAAGGGTAATTCTGGTATAAGTGGACGTGATAATTTAGGAAACTGCAACAGAGCTAAAACAGGTGGTATTAACTACCGTTTAGTTGAACTAGGTTTTGGCACAAACAAGAAAGATTCTGATGCAATGGTTAAAAATATAGATGCTATTGCTAAAGATTTTGTCATTGCATTAGTTGGAAAAGTAAGTAGTGAAGTAGTTGCTATTAAACCGGTAATAGCTGTTAAAGCTGTTTCAGTTGCTAAACCAGTAGTTACCAAGTCTGTTGATCAACTAGCTAAAGAAACAATCAATGGTGTTTATGGTTCTGGTGATGCACGTAAAAAAGTACTAGGTTCTCAATTCGATGTAGTTCAAGCAAAAGTTAATCAATTACTTGCTACAAAGAAAGTTGTTAAAGCTCCTGCTAAGACTGTTCAGCAACTAGTTGCAGAAACATTAGCGGGTAAACATGGAAACGGTGATGCACGCAAGAAATCGCTAGGATCTAATTATAATGCGGTTATGAACATTATCAACGGTAAGGCTGTAGTTAAAAAGTCTGTCGATACCGTTGCAAAAGAAGTTATAGCTGGTAAGTTTGGTAATGGTACAGATAGAAAGAAAAACATTGAAAAGGCCGGTTACAATTACAATGAAGTTCAAAAACGAGTAAATCAATTACTTTAATAGACACAACAAAACCCTATCTCAATTACGAGGTAGGGTTATTTTTTTGCTTTTTATCTATTTAAAATATAAAATCAATGGTATATTGTATGTGAGAAGTTTTTAGGAGGAATAAATATGAGTAACGAAGTGACTGTTCAAATTATTGTATCAGAAGATATGGAAATTCATCAAGTGGGGCAATCACAAATGACTAAAGTAGTTAACCCAGCATTGGTAATGAGAGTTCCTTTTGTACCAACTGGCTTATCACTAGCGATTATGGTAATTACAACGGGTATCGATTTTTCAAAAGAACATAAAATGACGATAAAAATATTTGATCCTGAAAAAGACGAGACACTGTATACTACAAATGAGAATACTCTTAATTTACCAAATATAGTTTCAGATAATTTCAATTTTAACTTAGATTTAAAAAATGTTCCATTTAAGCATAATGGTATGTTTGAAGTTCATTTCATACTAAATGGCGAAACGACAATTCATAAATTTAAAGTAATTGGTAATGAAGACTTAACTGTTCCAGGTACTATAGATGGAAACAAATAGTATCAGAATTGAAGAATTTCATCATCTAACAACAAATAGAACATTTAATTACCTCATAGAGCAGAATGAATCAAAAAATCTATTAAAAAACATTGTAAAAGCTACCGTTTTTTTTACAGCGTTTAATTTTTCGAATGTTGTGAACACTTACTCGAATATTCAAGAACCTGTTTCAGCTATATACTCTAATCAAAACGTCAAAATAAACGATAAACTGATCAACAGAAGTACAAACGTTGTTGAAAGTTATCTCATAGATGAAGAGGGGATGGGTCTAGTGCCAAAAGAAGACGATGTAAGACAAAGAGATTTAGATAATATAAAAGAAACAATAGAGGCTAAACTCGGTACTGTCACTGTTAAGATAAACAATGTATCTGATGATATTAGTGATGTGAAAACTAGTATCAAAGATAACTTCTTAGAAATTAAAGGAATTATAAATGATATTAATATTAAAATTGATAACTTGCCTACTGAGGAGTACGTTAACAATAAGGTGAACGGATTATTAGTTAAAGTAGGTAGTGGTGCAGTTATATTATTTGGACTGTTAATTGCTTATCTTGAATGGAGATTCGTTTAGAATTTAAATACTATAAAAAAACCTATCACTCAGTTGAGGATAGGTTTTTTTCGTTAACACGTAACTTTCTTAAACGGCAGTCTCCTACCTTTATAATCCCATAATTGGCCCAATAGAGTAGGTTGGCTGTCAATCTCATAAAGTGAACAGAATAAAAAACTCCCACAAAAGTGATAGTAAAAGATATACTTACATTTCTTCAAAAAATTCTTCAACAGATTTCACCTTATCTAAATATTCATTGATTAAGCAATCAGCAAGATGCCGCGCGTCATCAATAGTATCGCAAGGGTAGCTAGTTGATTCATTTTCATAACTAACAATTACATACGGCAATTTAATAACGGATCTAAATGCCTCTATTTTCAACCCTTCATGTCTAAAACAACTTATACTTGTATCTGGTGGTAAAAATTCTATAAATGCTTTCATTCAAGATTCTCCTTTAAACGTGATGCTTATAATATACGCAGATTAATTTAAATAATTTAAATATGTTATAATTATTTTATTCTCCCACTCACTAAGGTTTAAAGTTGCCTATTATTAAAGCATAAATTTATAATAAAAAAAATAAGCCCGCCCGGACTTTTTAAAAAAAGTTACGACAAAGTTACGACTAAAAATAAATGTTAATCATTCTTATTCCTTTTCAATAAATCTTAAACCTTATTAAACCAACAATTTACAGGTATTAAAGCTGAATTAAGGCCTATAAAAACTAATAAATCAGCTTGAGGGGCTGGTGGGAGGATCTCCCGTGGAAGTTCGAGTCTTCTCGGCCGCATAAAATATTTTTTACTGTATAATAAAAGGAGATTTGCTTAGGTGATTTTAGTCATAAGCATGGCTTCTTTTTTTTGCAATTAAAAATAATAAAATCAATTGATTGAAAAAATAAATTCAGTGAGCTTGTGGATCAAGTTAGTATAGTGAAAATTAGTGTTGATCTTAGTCGTTAGGCTAGTGACAAGTAAAGAATTTAATGCTAATTTAAAGGAAATAAGAAAATATAGCTAGGTGCTTTATTGGCAACCTAAACTAAAGGAGAAAAAGGATGGAACAGGTTAAAAGAAAAGAAAAGCTAAACTCTGAAGAAATCTGTATTGAATTAGCAACAATTGAAGATCTTGATCAAATTGTTGCTATTTGTGTCGAAGGGTATACTCGTGCATCAGCAGTAAAGGATAAGCAAAAAGTACAAAAAAGGGTTGAAGAATATTATTATCCTGAAAGAATTCTAAAGGAAATTGAAAATGTATCCTCTAAATGGAGTGGGTGGATCGTTGCTCGACTAGATGAAAAAGTAATTGGCGTAATTGGTGGAGGCATTGTTGATTCTAAGGTAGCAAAAATTTCTGATTTGTATATTGATCCAGATTATTTAAGAGAAAGAATCGGAAAGCGTCTAGTCGATCACTTAACACAAATGCAGCAGTTATTAGGCAACCATACCCAGTTGGCCAGTTTATTTAAATCGAATAAAGAGAGTTTTCTATTCTATGAAGCTCTTGGTTTTAAGCGAATACACGATAACAGTGATAATGAGAGCTCGGATTTTACAAGTATTGAAATGGTCCGTGATATCTAAAACAATGGGGGGAATGTCTGATGAATATAAAAAAAATCCATCATGTTGCAATTATTGCATCTGACTATCAAAAATCAAAAGAATTTTATACTGAGGTCTTAGGTTTAGAAATCATACGCGAAAACTATCGGTCAGAACGAGATTCTTATAAGCTAGATTTAAAATTAGGAGAAAGTGAAATTGAATTATTTTCTTTCCCAAATCCAACAAAACGACCTACGCAACCTGAAGCAGCTGGGTTAAGACACTTGTGTTTTTATGTCGATGATTTTGATGAAGCTATCCGACTGTTGAATCAAAAAGGCATTGAAACAGAGCCGGTGCGAATAGATGAATATACAGGCGGGAAATTCACTTTTTTTAAGGATCCAGATGGGTTGCCGCTAGAGCTACATGAATGAATAATTTTTGAAGTCTAAATAGAATTGTATTAAGATAGAGAAGTACGAACTGATGAAACGAGAGGATGATTAAATAATGGTAAAAAAAATGTTGCATACTTGTGTTCGAGTGAAGGATTTAGGAAAATCGGTAGAATTTTATACAAGTGTATTAGGCTTTAAAGAAGCACGTCGGTTAGATTTTCCAGAATCTAAATTCACACTAGTTTATCTTGCATTAGACAACGACGACTATGAATTAGAATTAACGTATAACTATGATCAAGAAGAATCATATACACTTGGCAATGGTTACGGCCATTGTGCAATCGGTGTGGATGATTTAGGAGCAACTCAAAAAGAGTACAAAGCAAGTGGCTATGAAGTTACAGATTTAAAAGGCCTTCCAAATAACGCAGCTGCTTTCTTTTTTATAACGGATCCTGATGGTTATAAAATCGAAGTTATCCAAAATTAAGGCAAGTTTTTTGTAACGATTATAAGGATTCAAAAAAGAATCATATAACTTTTGTTATTGAAAAATCTACGTAACTAAACGTACTACTCTATTTATGATTCGGATATGTAAGTTCTATAATTTTCGGTGTCAGTAGTTTAGTTTGATCACTTACTTGAAATTTCTGTCGGAATAGGAGTTGCTTGTAGCCGTGTAAAGAATCCAATGCGAATTACAAAGCCTTAGCGCTTTAGCGATTAAGCTTTGTTTGAGGCTTGGAAGCCTGGAAGACTTGCTTTTTAGGCTTCAGGCGTTTCCATGGCTCTCCACAAGCAAATCCGTTATTCCATAAGAAATTTCTTTTAAAACACTAACACCATTTTTCAAACAATCGATATACAACAAAAAAAGTGTCTGTTTATCAGGAAACTGATAAACAGACACTTTTTCTTATTCTAGGCTGGTTATGTCCCAGCCTCATTCTTACTTAGGTTCTTTTAAACCAAAGCGTTCAATCAGATTAGCTAGATTTTGTTTGTGCCATGGAGAATCAGCAACTTCTTTAGGTACTTTGTATTTTTTAATGCGATCATCGTCAGCAGTAGCATCATTGTATTGGATTATCAGAGTATAATGGTTAGGTTGTTTTTTGAAATAGATTGATTTAACTTCGAGTAAAGGAACTTGGGCATAGTCACCTTCAATAAGGGCCATAGAATCTTGAACAAGCGGCAAAATAACGAATTCTTTTTTACCAAAATTCAGGTAAATTTTTTCAGTCTCATTCTTACCTAATAAAGTAGCGTACCATTTTCGATTCCGGGTTTTTCTTTCAACCAAAATAGTGCTACCTGTTTTTGCTTCTAGACCATGACGATCCAAATAATTTACGATAACGTCTTCTTTCATAAAAAGGCCTCCTTAAGTTAAAGTCTTGCCTAGTAATGAGGAAAAACTCTTCTATTGAATCAACCCCATTATAGAACAGCTAAAGAGTTAGTACCAATGATAAGCATGAAAAATGATAAAGAAGTTCTTAGCTAATTTAGAAAAAAAGAATGAATAGTAGGAAAACTCCTTGTGCTTGATGAATATACATGGTAAAGTACATACATGCGATGAGTTGACCTCCAATCAGGTGACTTCGGTCATTTCGCTGCGGCGACAAGTGATTGGAACTTTAGACAGGGCACAACCGTACTTAGGTACAACTGCAAGATGCAGGTGCTTGGACCCCTCTGTTTTGTGGAATTCATGGGACCTATTCATGCAAATGAATATTGTCGGAAAAAGCACTGATTTTATCAGTGCTTTTTTTTTTTGCAAAAAAATAGGAAAATATAGTCTGTGATTTTTAGAATTGAACGATTAGGTGAATCAATTATTTGTAATTTTTGGAGAATTAGGAGTAGGTATTTTTCAAGTGTTACTATTGATCTGTACAAAAATGGATTCATTCTAAAAGCAATTTCTGTTGAGACACTAACACCATTTGGTGAATAAAATAGAAATAATGAAAATTAACTTTCTCAAAAAGTAGGCTTGTGGGATAATACAGAGGTAAGGAGGAATACTAATTGAAGAAGCAACGTTTGTATATCATTTCTTTAGATGCTTTTGGGGCAAAAGATTTAGCATACGCCCGTACACTGCCAACCTTTAAATACTTATTGGATCGCAGTGCTTTAGTAGAGAAAGTAGAATCGATATATCCGTCATTGACCTATATGGCCCATACAACTATTGTAACAGGAGTTTACCCTAGAAAACACGGCATTACGAATAATACATATATACAACCTGAAAGAAAATCACCTGATTGGCACTGGTACGCAAAAGATATTAAAGTTCCCACCCTATTTGATATTGCTCATGAAGCCGGGTACTCGATTGCTTCTTTTCTATGGCCCGTTACGGGTCGAAGCAGAGTTATAAACTATAATTTTGCGGAAGTTTTTGCTAACCGACCTTGGCAATCACAGAGCCTTATTACATTATGGTCCTCATCACCAAAATTTATTTTTGATCTAGAACGTAAATTCGGTAAAATACGTAAAGGTATCAAACAGCCAGCATTGGATCATTTCTTAACTGCTGGGGTCGTCGATACGATCCATTCTAAGAACCCTGATTTAATGGCAATACATTTAGTTGATCTAGACAGCACGAGACATCGATTCGGTGTGGATACTAAAGAAACAAGGGCAGCTATTAAACAAATGGACGAACACTTAAATCAAATTATCACAGCGATGAAAGAAAAAGGGATTTTTGAAGAGACTGTATTAGCAGTATTTGGAGATCATTATCAGCTAGACGCCCATACCGTTGTGAGGTTGAACCAACTGTTCAAAACGCAAGGCTGGTTAAGTGAAAACAAGGACGGAACAATTCAAGAATGGGATGTATTGGCTAAGGGAGCAGATGGCTCGTGTTATATCTATACAAAACCTGAAGTGAAATTGGCTGATGTAAAAAATATTTTAGAACGGTATCCTGAACAAATTGAGACTATTTATACTCAAGAAGAAGCAGCTAGTTTAGGAGCTGACGATACCTGTAGTTTTTTAGTCGAAGCAAAGAGAGGGTACTATTTTGTCAGTGGAAGTGATGGACCATTTTTAGAAGAGATTGGGGTAGATGGAAAGTCAGCATTTCATAAAGGAGTACATGGATATAGTCCTAAAAAAGAGAGTTATGAAACGACTTTATTTATTTCAGGTCCTGGGATCAACGCCAATGCCTGCATACCGTCAGCTCGATTGATCGATGAAGGACCTACCTTTTTACATGCGATAGGACTTGAATTCCCGACAGAAGTTGATGGAGAAGTGTTGGAAATTTTATTTGAGCAAGAGGGGTGCCAATAGTGGAAATCCAAAAAGAGCGATTTAAGTATACACTGTCTGAAAAGAGTTGGATTTTGCAAGATTGGGCTAACTCGGCCTACTCGATCATGGTAACGACAGCTGTTTTTCCCTTGTTTTTCAAGGCTGTTTCCGAAGGGTCAGGCGTTAGTGCAGTAAACTCTACGGCTTATTTAGGCTATGCAAACGCAATTGGGACTTTGGTTGTATCATTATTAGCGCCCATTTTAGGAGCAGTTGCGGATTACAAAGGTTATCGCAATCCGATGTTCACTTTAGCAACAGGCCTGGGAATTATTGCAACACTTAGTTTTGCATTTATTCCAAATGAAAATTGGTTATTATTATTGATTCTCTATGCTGTTTCTTCGATTGGTTATGGCGCAGCAAATATCTTTTACGATGCTTCATTAGTCGATTCTACAACTTTAAATCGGATGGATCGTGTATCCAGTGCCGGATATGGTTGGGGCTATATTGGCAGTTCGATCCCATTTGTCATTTTTATTTTTTTTCAATTAACCGGTATTCTTCCCATTTCGCAAAGCGCTCTTATCAAAGGCGGATTTGTAGCAACGGCGCTGTGGTGGCTAGTCTTTACGATTCCATATTGGAAAAATGTCGAACAAAAAACCTATATTGAAAAACAACCGCATATCATTAAAAATAGTTTCTTAAGGTTATGGGAAACCATTAATAAGGTTCGTCAGTACCGCAATGTCTTTTTGTTTTTGATTGCGTATTTCTTTTACATTGATGGCGTGGGTACGATCTTCCAAATGGCGACCGCTATTGGTTCAGATATTGGACTTGCAGCTAATGATTTGATCGTGGTAATGATGGTGAGCCAATTTGTCGCTTTCCCTTCTTCTATCATATATGGAATCTTGGCTGGTCGATTCGGCAACAAAAAGATGATTTATGTTGGAATCATTACGTATACCTTCATTTGTATTTATGCTTTGACGCTAGATTCATTATTGACCTTCATTACATTAGCAGTGCTTGTTGGAACCGCTCAAGGCGGGATCCAAGCGCTTAGCCGTTCGTTATTTGGACAGTTGATTCCTAAGCAACATGCAAATGAATTTTTTGGCTTTTACAATATTTTTGGTAAATTTGCAGCCGTTGTTGGTCCTTTCTTAGTTGGTATCATCTCCCAAACGACGGAAAATTCCTTGAACGGAGTGTTTGCTTTAATTATTCTCTTTATTATAGGAGGATCTGTCCTTTATTTTGTTGAAGAACCAGCTCGTGAAAAGAAGATAGGCTAAATGAAAGGAGACAGAGACAGCTAGAATAGCCGTTTATGTCTCTTTTTTACGGTTGCACTTCTGCGATTATTGCAGTATGATGAGAAAAAATAGAAAATAAGTGCGTAGAAGCAGAAAGTAGGAACGAATTTGAATAGCATTGATCTGCATTGTGACGTCCTTTATAAGATGCAAAAAAGCCAAGAGCCGTTAAATTTTAAAGATTCAAATCAGCTAGATGTAAATCTTGAACGGTTAAAGGAAGGACAAGTAAAAGTCCAAGCCTTTGCGATTTTTATCGAACCGGACCTTCCTTCGGATAAACAATTTGCAGCTGTTTTAGAACAAATCAACTATTATCAGAAAGAGGTTCTTAGTAAAAATCTTGAAATGAAACAAATAAAAAAATGGCCAGAAATCCAAGAGTTAAAAGAAGGCGAAATAGGGTCATTTTTGACTCTAGAAGGGGTATCCTCTATTGGAAATGATTTAAGCAAGTTAGAACACCTATTAGATGCAGGAGTACTATCAGTAGGGCTGACTTGGAATCCAGCCAACCTTGCAGCGGATGGAGTTGGAGAACCAAGAGGTGGTGGATTAACGACTTTTGGATTTGAAATCGTTAAACGATTAAATGAACGTAAGGTCTTTACAGATGTTTCTCATTTAAGTGTTAAAGGGTTTTGGGACGTCATGAAATGTGCGAGCTATCCCATAGCTACTCATTCAAATGTGCTTTCTCTTTGCAGCCATATGCGAAATTTAAATGATGAGCAGATCAAAGCGATGATTGAACGCGATGCTATGATCCATGTCATCTTTAATCCAACATTTACTGTTGAAGATGGCAAAGACAAAACGGTGACTATAAATGATTTGGTTCCTCATATTGAACGGTTAGTTAAACTAAATGCTGTTCGTACGATTGGTTTTGGATCGGATTTTGATGGGATCAGCACGCATATCGAAGGTTTGTCACATACCGGAGAAACCCAAAATCTTATCCAAGCTTTGCTTAAAAAATTCACTGTAGAAGAAGTTGAAGGATTTGCTTTTCAAAATTTTATGGATCATTTACCACAATAGAAAAGTTCACCAGCGTTTATGAACACTGGTGAACTTTTTTGATGGACATACATCTGAATAAATTAGCAAGACAGATTATTCAATAATATAGGAATTTTTGTAGCTGTATCTGGCTCCAACTGAATTGATGTGGATACCTTTGATCTTTGGGTTTCGCAACATAGCTTCTCCTTTTTGGTACAAGGGGATCAGAGCAGCATCGTCTACAGCAATTTGATGTGCTTCCAACATATCTTTCCATCTTAAAAGCGGCTCGTTCGCGTGAATTCCTTTTGCATCATCGATCAATTGATCGACTTTTTTATTAGAATATCCGCCATTATTATAAGAAGACGTACTATAAAGAACATCTAGCATGATTATTGGGTCAGACACATATCCACTCCAACCAGAAGAGATTAAATCAAAATCGCCTGCTGCAGCTTTAGCTAAACGTGCGTTGAATGGGACATTCAATAACTTAATTTCGATACCGTTTAAATTATTTTGTAATTCTCCTTGCAAGTATTCCATGACACGCTTGCTTGTTTCATCATCATCTCCAAGTAATTCCAGTTCAATCGTTTCTACGCCAAGTTCGGCTTTAGCTTCTTCGATTAATTTTTGCGCTTTAGGTAGATCATAAGTATAAAATTCGCCAGCTTCTTCAGCAAATTCTGTACCTGATTCAGAATTTTTAACAAAATGATCTGGAACCAATCCAGTAATCGGTAGAGAGCCGTTATTTAAGATTATAGAAGTCAACTCTTCGCGATCAACAGCTAGTGCAAATGCCTTTCTGAGGCTTTCATTCTTTAAATAAGGGTTATCTGTTTGATTGACTTCTAAGTAGTTGGTTCTTGAAAAATATTCAACCGTATAGCTAGGATCTTGTTGAAATTGTTTTGCGTATTCGCCAGATAATAAGGCATTATCGACAGTGCCTTTTTCAAATAAATTTACACCAGTGGATACCTCTTTGATCACTTGGTTCGTGATTTTGGTTAAATGAACATTATCTGCATCCCAATAAGTTGGATTTTTTTCATAAGTCCAGCTTTCATCCAGTCCATTATCCCATTCGGACAATAAGAAAGGGCCGTTTGTAAGAGTGGTTTCACTGCTCGTTCCGTACTGATCACCAGTATCTTTTACAAAAGCCTCATTTTGTGGAAAGAATGAAACAAATGACATAAGAGAAGGGAAGTAAGCAATCGGTGTTTCTAGTGTAACTTCTAACGTAGAGTCATCTAATGCTTTAACTCCGAGTTCTTCGAGCGGCAGTTCTTCAGCCATAATATCAGAAGCATGTTTTATATCTTCAAATAAGTACGCATAAGCTGCACCAGAGGTTGGATCAACACTTCGACGCCATGAAAACACAAAATCATGTGCAGTAACGGGTTCGCCATTCGACCATGTAGCATCATCTCTTAAGTGAAAGGTATACGTTAAGCCGTCTTTTGAGATATCTTCGCTTTCAGCTAAGGCAGGTATGGGCTCGTTATTTTCATCTAAACGATAGAGTCCCTCTATAAATTGATTGACACCAGCAAAAGTAATATTTTCAGCTACTAAAACGCTGTCGGTTGTTGCCAATTCACTTTCTACAGTTAAGTGCATGACTTGTTCAGAAGCAAGAACCTCTTCTTGTGCATCTTTCTTGTCCGCAGCAGTTTCTTCTACAGAGCGGCAGGCACTTAATAATAAGGTTAGGCTAAAAAAGGCTAAACTTAACGATAGTTTTTTTGTATTCACACTGATTCCTCCAAAGATCATCTAAGATGACTTATTTTTCAACTTATCAAGTTTAATCTTAGAATAGAAAACATGCAAGTTCTCATTTTTAAGTAGGTGTTTTTTAATAAAGTTGTACTCTGATACCTTTCTTTTGAAAGTAAATAAGTAATTTTGTATACTACTTATCATAAGGGCATGAAAAGGTGGGGATAAATTAATATGCCAAAAATTGAGCGAAAAAAACATGATGTTGTTCCTGATAAGGAAGAAGATATTGAGATCAAAACTGGCCGGTTTCGATTGTATTTTCAGAATCGTTATACTCTTATCTCATTAACGAATGATATTCTGACAGGTGTCTTTTATATGATCGGAAGTTTAGCAATATTAACGCCTATTCCCGATATTTATGGAATTTATTTTTCTTTAGTAGGTGGCTTTTTTCTAACTGCCCGACCAATTTTAAGGATTTTTCATAATGTCTTTATTTATAATGATGCAAAACAAGTAAGAAAAGAAGAGCAAGAAGCTGAGCAACAAAAAGATGATATTGAAGACCAAGAAGAAGATAGTGAATACTAATGAAAAATATTATGGTTAAGATAAGGATCAAGAATGGGAATAAAAGAAAAGTAATCTGATTAAGTAAAATTTGGATAAAGAATAATAGAAGGTGAGTGCCACAGACTGAATAGTACAAATGGTCTAGCAGGTGTCTATTATAAAGAAGGAAATTGAAGAAATGTTAGGAGATGAATAAAATGAATATATTAGATAAAGTTAAAGCAGAACTAATTGTTTCTTGCCAAGCCTTAGATAATGAGCCCTTGCATAGCTCTTATATCATGGGGAGAATGGCAATTGCTGCTGAAGAAGGTGGAGCAAAAGGCATCCGATCGAATTCAAAAGAAGATATTATTGAAATCAAGAAAAATACTGATTTACCGGTTATTGGAATTGTAAAAAGAGACTACGACGATTCAGAAATTTTTATTACGGCAACGATGAAAGAAATCGATGAATTAGCTGAATCTAAATGCGATATGATAGCACTAGATGCTACTGATCGGGCCAGACCTAATGGAGAAACGCTCGAGTCATTCGTGAAAGCCATTCGTACAAATTACCCTTCGATTCTATTAATGGCTGACACAGCAACGATTGACGAAGCGATCGAAGCAGAAAGGTTAGGATTTGATTGTGTATCTACTACTTTAATGGGATACACGAAAGAATCCAAAGGCGATAATATTGCAGACAATGATTTTGGACGCTTGAAAACGATTCTAACGTCCGTTGACATCCCAGTAATTGCTGAGGGTCATATTGATACACCTGAGAAAGCTAAAAGATGTAAGGAGCTTGGTGTTCATTCTATTGTAGTAGGGAGTGCAATCACTCGTCCTCAATTGATCACTGCTGAATTTGTTGGGAAAATGAAAGAAGTAAAATGAAAAGGTGAATTAAAAAGCTAGTAAGAAAGTGTGATCAGCACTCTCTTACCAGCTTTTTTTGTTTTAATGTGATCTATAATTTTTCTAAATTGAAGGTTGGAAGACTGCGTATTTCAGCTAGTAACTGATTTCTACAAGCCAACCTTTTTTAAACTAGAATAACTTGCGTTGAAACCCTACCAATATTTTAACGTAAGTCTAAAGCAGCTAAAGTTTTTTTTCGATTTTCCTTATAAGATTTATTTTCTAACAAGACATAGCACAATACGTCTAAGATAAAATGAATCGATAATTGACTGTTAATAAATTGATCACCTGGAATGGATGTTCTGTCAGAAGCAAATAGTACTTGATCTGCGATGTTTGTTAAAGGGGTGTGATTTTGATTGGTGATCACAAAAACGGTAGCTTGTTCTTTTTTTGCGATAGTACAGGCATCAATAATAGCTGGTGTTTTACCATAATTTGAAATAGCTATCATTAAATCATATTTTTTTAATAATACAGCATCCATCAACATCATATGCGGATCGGTCACTACGTCAACGATCAATCCCATTCTGACTAAGCGGTATTTCATTTCCATAGCGCTCAATCCCGAATTGCCAACGCCGCAAATCAAAATTTTACTGGAAAGATGAATTGCTTCCACAAAATCATTGATCTGTTTTGTTTTAATTAATTGGGATGCCGAATGAATCAACTGTGTGTAGTAACTGGCAATTTTTACGGGTACTTGCAGTGGAGGAGGTGTACTGCCTAATTCTTGAATGACAAACGACTTGAATTCACTGAAGTTTCGATAAGTTAATTTTGCACAAAAACGTGAAATAGTAGCATTTGAGGTTTCCGTTAAGCGTGAAAGGTCTTTAATATTCCAAGACTCAACATCATTTTTATGTTCAAGTATAAATTCAGCCACTTGCTTCTCTTTTTTTGATAAGAGTGGATAATTTTGATTGATGCGATTAGAAAGATCGAGATTGTTTGTCATAAGTAATAAAACCTGCCTCTAAGTTTTTTTAAAATGATACCATTTATCACAATTGTTTACAAAAAAATTGATAGATTCGTAAAAAAATCGTAAGCTGATTATTCTTTCTTAAGGTATCTAAATGGTATACTGAAGGTATACCTAGAAAACGATTTCAATTAAATTCAGAAGGGGATGGTGTTATTTTGAAAAAGTATGATGCGATTATTATTGGATTTGGTCAGGGTGCTCGTACCATAGCAACTAAGCTGACAGCAAAGAAATGGAAAGTGGCTTTGATTGAAAAAAATGAGTTGATGTATGGCGGATCTTGCGTAAACATCGGTTGTATACCTACCAAAATTTTAGAACATGATGCTCGTGAAAAAAAGGGATATGCAGCGGCATTAAAACGCAAAAATGACGTTACCCAAAGAAATCGAAATACAGAGTTTACTAGTATGCAAAAAAATGAATGGGTCGATTTATATACCGGAACAGGTTCATTTAAATCCAATCATGTGATAACGGTCGATTTAGGCGATAGGATGGAAGAACTTGAGGCAGAGTATATCTTTATTGATACCGGTTCAGAAAGCAACTACCCACCGATTGAAGGACTAAAAGAAACAAAAGGAATTTATAACAGCACAGAACTTCAAACATTGCCGGAAATGCCCAAAAAATTAGGTATTATCGGGGCAGGAAATATCGGGTTAGAATTTGCTTCGATCTATGCGATGTTTGGTTCAAAAGTCACTCTTTTTGAAACGGGTGAACAATTTATGCCAAAAGAAGAACGTGAGGTAGCAGAAGCTGTTCAACACGTTTTAGAAGATAAAGAGATTACGATCAAGCTGCATGCAAGAGCAACTAAAGTCTCAAATGAAAAAAATCAAGTCAGACTTGAAACAGAAAATGATGGAGAATTTCTATTTGATGCTGTTTTGGTAGCTACTGGACGCAAACCCAATACTGCATGTTTAAAGCTAGAACAGACAGATATTATTTTGGATGAAAAAGGTGGGATCCAAGTAAATGACTATTTTGAAACGGCCGTTGAACATGTTTTTGCCTTAGGGGATGTTAGAGGAGGCTATCAATTCACTTATATCACGATCAATGATGCTAAATTGATCGCTGATCATGTACTGGGTAAAAGAGATCGTAAACTTTCTGAGCGTCAACATGTGCCTTATGCTATTTTTATTGAGCCCTCATTTGCTCGTGTCGGATTGACCGAATCAGAAGCAAAAAAACAAGGGTATCAAGTGCTGACCAATATTGCTTATGTAGGTGGAACGACTCGTTCAGATATTATCAATGATACGAGAGGGTTGTATAAAGCAGTTGTCAACAAGGAAACACATGAGATTTTAGGGGTTACTCTTTTTGGAGATCAAGCTCATGAATTAGTCAATCAAGTCAAGATGGCGATGGATAATCAGATCCCTTACACTTACCTTAGAGATCAAGTCGTGAATCATCCGGTTATGTCAGAGATTTTTAACAGCTTATTTGATATGTAAGACTAAAAAGACCATTATTTGCTTAACTAGCAAGTAATGGTCTTTTACATATGTGATCAATTATAAAACGGTTTATCATTAGAAGTTGACCGGCAATTGATCGTGTAATTTTGAAAGTTCTAGTTTGCGGATGTCTCTTGGTAAAAAGCAGCGGATGTCTTCTTCGTTAAAGCCGACTAATAACCTTTTATCATCTATAAGAATAGGACGACGCAAGATTCCTGGATGTTGCTGGATCAATTTCAATACTTCTCCTAAAGGCATATCGTCTATAGCAATATTTAAATCTCTAAAGGCTTGCGAACGTTGTGAGATGATTTCATTTGTTCCGTTTTCCGTTAGTTGCAAAATAGCTTTCAGTTCTTGGTCCGTTATCTTTTCAGTAAATACATTTTTTTCAGTAAAGGGGATGTTATGTTCTTCTAACCATGAATGGGCTTTGCGACAAGAAGTACAACTAGCAGATGAATACAATGTGATCATGTGGACCCCTCCTTCTTGTGTTCATTAAATAGTAGTACAGTATATCAATAAACGTAATCGTTTTCAATAGGAAGTTTAAAAGAAACGACTATAAAAAGCAATTATAATGCTTACTGGAAAAAAATGGATTATAGTCTATGAAAGAGTTTGTAAAAGTGGTAGATTAAACGTATTAAAGCAATTAATAGCGTTAACAGCAGTAAATTTATTTGTTCCATATCATGAATGATTGGGGGGTATAAAATGGGGGAAGAATTGAAACAAACACCGTTGTTCAATTATTATAAAGAAAACAATGTAAAATTAATGGATTTTGGAGGCTGGGCTTTGCCTATTCAGTTTTCAAGTATTATAGATGAACATCAAAATGTACGTACATATGCTGGATTATTTGATGTTTCTCATATGGGAGAGATCCTTGTAAAGGGAAATGATTCTGAAGCATTTCTGAACTATTTATTGACGAATGATGTTTCAAAAATGAAAATTGGTCAAGCACAATATAATGCTATCGTTAATGAAAACGGCGGTACAATAGATGATCTGATTATTTTTAAACTAGATGAAAAAAATTATTTAGTTACACCTAATGCTTCAAATAGCGATAGAGTATTTCAATGGATGGAAAAACAGTTAACTGGTGATGTGGTATTAGAAAATAAATCTGAAGAGATTGGCTTGTTGGCTCTCCAGGGTCCTCATGCTGAAAGAATTCTACAAAAATTAGCAAATAATGACTTAAGCAAACTGAAGCCGTTTCACTTCGTCCAGCATATAGAATTAAAAAACCTTTCTCCTGTATTGATTTCTCGTACAGGCTACACTGGAGAAGACGGTTTTGAATTGTATTTGGAAGCGGGAGAAACTGAAAAATTATGGCATTTACTGCTTGAAGCAGGGGCAGAAGAGGGTTTGCAGCCTTGCGGACTGGGTGCCCGAGACACGTTGCGCTTGGAAGCGAGTCTTTCGTTGTATGGGAATGAACTTTCAGACGATATCTCGCCACTCCAAGGAGGCATTGGCTTTGCTGTTAAGACTAAAAAAGAAGCTGACTTTATTGGAAAAGCTGCTTTGACAGCTCAACTAAAAAGTGGAGTAGATAAGAAGATAAAAGGGCTTAAACTAGTTGGAAAAGGAATTGCGCGACACGGATACAAGGTTTTTGCTGAGAATGGTTCAGAAATCGGAGTGGTCACTTCAGGAACAAAATCTCCGACACTAGGCGATAGCATCGCACTAGCTCTCTTGACTACAACTGGAAGCGACGTCGGCACAAATGTGAAAGTTGAGATACGCAATAAACTGGTAGACGCAGTAATTGTGCAAACCCCGTTCTATAAAAGAGGATCAAAAAATAAATTATAATAGATACTTAAAGATGAGGAGTGTTTTAATGATGACAGAGGACAGATTATATAGTAAAGACCATGAATGGATATTGCCATTAGGCGAAAATCTAGTGCGTATCGGAATCACTGAGTATGCTGTAAAACAACTTGGAGATGTTGTATATGTAGAAGTACCAGAAGTGGATGCAGAGGTTTCAGTCGGCGGTGAAATAGGGACTGTTGAGTCCATTAAATCAGCTTCAGAAATTTTTTCACCGGTTACCGGAATTATTATAGCAGTTAACGAAGAATTGGAAGATGGCCCAGAGTTAGTCAATGCTTCTCCTTTTGATGAAGGATGGTTTGCTGAGATACAATTAGAAAATCCTATCGAATTACAGGGATTATTAACTGATGAACAGTATAAAACTTATATTGCTGAATTGGCAGCTGAAGAGGAGGCATAAGCGATTGGACAAATTTAGATACCTTCCGGATACTGAACAAGACCAAAAAGAGATGTTGGATGCTTTAAAAATCAGCTCAGTTGATGAATTGTTCTCAGATATTCCAGCTGAAATCAGATTAACAGAAGATTTGCCGATATCACAAGCTATCGATGAATCAACTTTAACAAAAAAAATGAGGCGCTTAGCAGCTAGAAATGCTACAGCGCATGACCAAACGCTGTTTTTAGGAGCTGGCACATACGACCACTACATTCCAAGCGTAATTGATCATGTTATTTCGCGTTCTGAATTTTACACGGCCTACACTCCTTATCAAGCAGAAGCTAGCCAAGGTGAACTTCAGGCTTTATTTGAGTTCCAAACGATGGTCTGCGAATTGACCGGAATGGATGCAGCAAATTCTTCTTTATATGATGGCTTTACTTCGCTTGGTGAAGCAGCAAATTTAGCTGTTGGAACAACAAAACGTTCCAAAATCCTTATCTCTAAAGCTGTTCACCCTCAAGGAAGACAAGTTCTCCAAACGGTTGCAAATGGTCATGGATACCAAGTTGAAGAACTTGATTTAACAACTGACAGCACGGATCTAACTTTACTAGAAGAACAAATAGATAATGAAACGGCAGCCGTTATCATCCAATACCCTAATTTTTTTGGTTCAGTTGAGGATTTAGCGGCAATCAGAGAACTTACTGCAGCAAAGAAAGCTTTACTGATCGTGATGGCAAATCCTTTAGCGTTAGCGTTATTAGAGTCGCCAGGGAAGCTAGGAGCGGATATTGTAGTAGGAGATATGCAGCCGATGGGGTTAGCGATGAACTTTGGCGGACCGCACTGTGGTTATTTTGCAGTCAAGAAGAAATATATCCGTAAGATTCCAGGACGCATCGTGGGACAAACAACAGATACAGAAGGTAAGCGCGGTTTTGTCTTGACTCTCCAAGCAAGAGAACAACATATTCGTCGTGAAAAAGCAACTTCTTATATGAGTTCTAATCAAGCTTTAAATGCGCTAGCTTCATCTGTATTCATGTCTGCTTTAGGTAAAGAAGGCATAAAAAAGATGGCCCAACTCAATATTGAAAAAGCTGATTATATGGCGAAAAAATTGGAAAGTAAAGGTTATTCATTGAAAAATGAAGCGCCGTTTTTCAATGAATTTGTCGTACAACTTAATAGACCGATAAAAGAAATCAACCAACGCTTGCTTCAAAAAGGTTTTATTGGAGGCTACGATATGGAGCCTGATTATGGTATGGAGAATACAGTATTGTTAGCTGTTACAGAACAACGAACAAAAGAAGAAATAGATCGATTTATTGAAGCACTGGAGGGAATGAACAGATGACAGAGTACAATGATTTGATTTTTGAAATAAGTCAACCCGGACGTACAGCGTTCAGTCTGCCTGAAAGTGATGTTCCTCCAGTTGAATTAACAACTAAGTTTCCTAAACAGTTGATTCGTGAAGAACCGGCTGAATTACCTGAAGTATCAGAACCGCAGTTGATGCGTCATTATACGTCTTTATCAGCTAAAAATTTTGGTGTGGATAATGGCTTTTATCCACTGGGGTCATGTACGATGAAGTATAATCCAAAAATCAACGAAGATGTAGCACGTTATGCTGGATTTGCTGCGATTCATCCATTTCAACCAATCGAGACAGTTCAAGGAGCTTTTGAACTATTGTATGAATTGCAAGAAGATTTGCAGGTCATATCAGGAATGGATGCTATTACCCTGCAACCGGCTGCCGGTGCTCAGGGAGAATGGACTGGGTTGATGATGATGAAAGCTTATCACACTAAAAATGGCCATAGGACGAGTAGAACAAAAGTTTTAGTACCAGACTCTGCTCATGGGACCAATCCTGCTAGTGCGCATGCTGCTGGGTTTGATGTAGTTGAAATCCCTTCTAATTCAAATGGAACAGTTGATTTAATCGAATTAAAAAAACAGGTGGGCGAGGATACGGCTGGCCTAATGTTGACTAATCCAAATACATTGGGTATTTTTGAAAAAGACATCGTCGAAATGGCCGAAATCGTTCATCAAGCAGGCGGTCTGGTTTATTATGACGGCGCAAATTTAAATGCTATTTTAGGTCAGACAACACCAGGAATGATGGGCTTTGATATTGTTCATTTAAATTTACACAAATCCTTCAGCACACCACATGGCGGTGGAGGACCAGGTTCCGGTCCAGTAGGCGTCAAGGAATTTTTGATTCCTTATTTGCCGGTACCTCGAATCGAGAAACAAAAAGATCAGTATGTTCTAAATACAGACTATCCTGATTCGATTGGCCGAGTAAAAGGCTATTATGGAAACTTTGGGGTCAATGTTCGTGCCTACACATATATACGGACGATGGGGCCAAAAGGTTTACGCCAAGTATCTGAAAGTGCGGTAGTGCATGCTAATTACCTACGTAAGAAATTAGAACCGTATTATGCGACTCCTTATACCCAATACAGTAAGCATGAATTTGTTTTATCTGGTTCAAGACAGAAAAAACTAGGCGTCCCAACAACGAATATTGCAAAACGGATCCTAGATTTTGGCTATTATGCTCCAACCGTTTATTTCCCGCTGATCGTCGATGAATCAATGATGATCGAACCAACGGAAACGGAAACCAAAGAAACACTAGATGCATTTGCTGATGTACTGATCCAGATAGCTAAAGAAGTAGAAGAAACACCTGAAGTAGTTTTAAATGCCCCGCATACGACTTCTGTAAGGCGTTTAGATGAAGTGAAGGCCGCTAGACAATTGATTGTTAAGTATACAAAATAACAAGAATAAGACCACCTTCAAAATAATTGGAGGTGGTTTTATTCTTGTCTAAAGTCCATTCTGATGAACATTATTCAATAATCAAGCCTTATTTTTTTTTATTGCTTTTGATAAACCAAGCGATGAACGCGATCATTACAATAGCAATTACAGCGTAGGCAATAGTAGAATAAATATCCATGTAATGAACAATAACTTCCCATTGTGAGCCAACGGCAGCTCCTAAGTAAATAAGAACGGTATTCCAAATAAGTGAACCTAATGTGGTGAAAAATACGAAAAGGCCAAAATTCATATTTGACATCCCTGCTGGCAGCGAGATCAGACTTCGGATCAATGGCACAAAACGACAAAAGAATACTGTCCAAATACCGTATTTATCAAACCAATTATCAGCTTTATGAATATCAGCACGTGTCAATCTTAAAATATGACCCCAACGATCCACAATTTTTTCTAAACGTTCCACATCTAACAATGAACCTACTCCGTAAAGAATGATCGCCCCAACCACAGAACCAAGTGTCGAAGCTAAAACAACGCCCCAAATGGATAAGTCCGTACTGGTCGTCATAAAACCGCCAAACGTTAGAATAACTTCAGAAGGAATAGGGGGAAATAAGTTCTCCACCATAATAAGTAAAAACACACCTACATATCCAAATTGTTCCATAACCCCTTGAATCCAAGCTTCCATATAAATCTCCTCATATACTTTGTGTGTATAGTTTCTAATATTACTATACACGATAATGAACTATTTTTGATTCAAAAGGCTTATTTTTATAAAAAACATAACAATTGCTTAAGAAGTGGTTTAAAATTATTCCATTAAACTTAAAAAAGCGACTATAGATAAAGGCCTTTTTAAGTTTTCTGAGTTTATCATACTAAGTTACGATTGGGCACCATTGCCGATTCAAAGTAGTCTGTCATTTGAGTAAGCACAACAAGGCTTAATTCAACGAACTCAGAAGTAGTCTGTCAGTTGAGTAAGTGCAACAAGCCTTAGTTCGACAAACTCAGAAGTAGTAAGTGATTTGAGTAAGTGCAACAAGCCTTAGTTCGACAAACTCAGACGGAGTAAGTGATTTGAGTAAGCGTAACAAGCCTTAGTTCAATGAATTCATAATAGTTATTAATTTTCCAAATAGATCCTAATTAAACGTAAGAAAATAAGGGTCAATATATTAAAAATAGAAATAGAACGAACGTTTTCCTTTCAGCTTATATTTGTATCTAATAATTTTTGGTATACTACATGTAGTAAGGCAGATAAAGTAACAGAAAGGTTTGATGGGATGAGAAAATTTTTCTCATATAGTTTAATGTTGGTCATATTGATTAGTTTTGGCTACTGGCTTGGAAGTTCGACAATTCTAGAAGGAACAAAAATTAGTGATACTATTTCTCAAGTTATGGATAAATTGCCAAGTAACGAAAGGGTAATTGTAGAAGAAGCTCCAAATACTAGCGAACAAGAACAAGCGACGAGCGAAAGTTCAACAATTATCAGTACGAATGATTTAACGGATACAGATGAAATTGATGTTGCAGTCGTGGAGAACCGGGTCTTAGAACTTTTGAATAATTTGAGAAAAGAAGTGGGTGTTTCACCAGTCAGTTCTAATGATCAATTGAAAAAAGCAGCTAATATTCGAGCAATTGAAACAGAAGAATCCTTTTCTCATACGCGTCCGGACGGCAGAGCTACTTTTACAGTTTTAGAAGAACCTGATGTAGATTACTCGTATCAGTTAGCAGGAGAGAACCTGGCAATGGGAACTTATTACCTGGCTGAAAAAGAGATGGCTGAATGGTTGTTTAAGGGACTAAAAGAGAGTCCAGGTCATTATGAAAATATGGTGAAGAAGGATTTTGAAGAGGTAGGTATTGGAGTCCATTATAATGGAGAAAATCTTTATGTTGTCCAGCTATTTGGAACACCACGATGATTCAAATAACAGGTATGGTTTAGAATGATCAATCTGAATAGGAAAAAAATGGATCGAGTCAATTGACTTGATTCATTTTTATTTTTCAACCACAACATGTTGTGGTTGAAAAATAAAGAGAACTGATATATAGTGGTTTAAGGAATGAAAATATTTGTAAAGGAATTATTTTTGTGCAATTTTATAAACAGAGAATCTGGTAAAAATCATAGGATTATAATTGATGGAGGAATGACTAGAATGAAAATTTTTAAATTTGGACTTATTTTAGTAACAGCTCTTAGTTTGGCAGCTTGTGGGGATATGGGCACGCAGGAAGCCGTTTCTTCAGAAAGCAACAGCTTAGTTGAAAGTCAAACGAAAGAAATGCTTTCTGTCGCTATTTCATTGGAGCAGGATGAAGAAGAAATTGAAGGCAAAACAAAAGAATTGGAAGTAGAAGCGGGGACTACAGTATTAGATTTATTGAGTGAACAGTATAAAGTGGTTGAAGAAGAGGGCTTTATTGTTTCTATTGAAGGGATAGAGCAAGACGAAGAAGCAGAGAAATATTGGATGTATGAGGTGAACAATGAAGAGGCAACTGTGGGAGCAGCTGAATATGAAGTGGAAGATGGAGATCAAGTGAAGTGGTTTTTAAATGCTTGGAAATAAGCTGAATGGAAAACTATCCATTCAAAGAATCACCTTACTTGCCTTTATGACAGCACTCTGTCAAGTCAGCCGGCAGTTGCTTCAATTTTTACCAAATATCCAACCTGTAACGGTTATCTTAATTATTTTAACACTAACATTAGGAATAATGGATGGGTTGATCGTAGCTGTATTGTCGATTATCCTATCCAATATAACGCTTGGAATGGGTGTATGGACGATTGCTCAAGTCGTTTCATTTTGTGGAATCGTTTTGGTTACGGGATTGCTCATCAAACCTTTTTTCAACAAGATTCCTTTTGGATTCATGCTCTTATATGCCGGATTTACAGGGTATTTGTATGGTTTTTTAATTTCGTTAGTACAAGCGCCATTTTTTGGCATTCAAAATTTTTTAGTGTATTACGCTTCTGGAATTCCTTTTGACACCTTGCATGCGGCAGGAAATATCGGGTTTTATCTGATACTAGCACCGATTTTATTTCCGCTATTAAGAAAATTTATTGGCAGGTACTATGATAAATAAAAGCAGCTGCAATTCATTGACCATTCGATGTTTTGCACCAATACCAGTTGTCAAATGACTTATGGACAGAACCAAAAAAGACAGATCATTCATTTAAATGAATGATCTGTCTTTTTTTATACAAGTATTAATTTTATAAATAAGACGCTGGGTCGACCCGGCTTCCGTTTTTGTACATTTCAAAGTGTAAATGTACGCCAGTGGAAGAGCCAGTTGTTCCCATTGTACCGATTTGTTGTCCTTGAGAGACCTGTTGTCCTGGGGTAACAAGTAAACTTCCAGCAACCATGTGGGCATAAAGTGTTTGTAATCCGTTTCCGTGGTCGATCTTCACATAGTAACCCCAATCTGAATGGTATCCAGCAATGACTACTGAACCACTTTTAGAAGCAACGATTGCTCCGCCGCCACCAAAGTCAGTACCGCCGTGTAATTTATAATCACCCGTAATAGGGTGGACACGATAACCATATGCAGAAGTCATATAACCACCACTAGGCCGAATAAAATCGGAATTAGATGAGGGTGATACAGGTTCTGGTTTTGGTTTTTGTGTAACAGTTGGTTGTGTTGAAGGACTAGTGTTACTTGAAGAATTTGAACTAGTTGTACTGCTAGACTTAGTAGAGCTAGTAGACTTATTAGTGCTAGTTGATTTCTTAATATAAGAACTGGCAATTGTTGCTTTTTGTTCGGCAGCCTGTTCAGCTTCTTTTTTAGCAGTTTGTGCTTTTTTAGCAGCTTCTTCTTGTTCAGCAGTTCTTTCTTGTCTAGCGGTTTCTTCTTGTTCAGCTTTTTCTTGAGATGCTACAGCAACTAACCTAGCTTCTTCAGCAGCAGCGGCTTTAACAGCGGCTGCTTCAGCAGCTTCCTGAACAGCTAATTGTCTTGCTTGTTCTTCTTCAATAATTCGTTGACGTTCTTTTTGCATAGTTTCAGATAATGTGCTTGTTTGAGTAGCAATCACTTGTTGCTCTTTAACAAAAGTATTTTTTTCTTCTTCAGTCATATCGTATTGGATAGCAACTTGGACAATTTTATCATCCATTTCAGCTTTTTGAGCGACTAAATTATTTTTTGATAATTCAATGTCATTTTTTGTGTCTTCAATAGCCACTTTTTCAGCTTGCGCTTTTACTTCATTAGTTTCTAAAGCTTTTTGATCAGTTGCTTGTTCGGTAACAATATCTTTATTAGCAGTAACCAATTGGTTGACGACACCTATACGGCCTACTAAATCTGTAAAACTTTCAGCAGTTATAAGAAGACCTATTAAATTAGAAGCATTGCCATCAGTCTGTACAGAGCGAGCTTGATTTTCAAGCTTACCTGTCCGTTGATCAATTAATTCTCTTAGTAGTTCAATTTCTTTTTTTAATTGTTCAACTTTTGCTTTAGACTCTTCTAATTTCTGTTCTTGATCATGTAATTTTAATACCGTTTCGTCAATTTGAGTCTGCAAAGTGGTAATGTCAGATTCTAAAATACTTTTTTCTGATTCTAAATCATTTAAAGTGCTATCTTGTTTTTCAATTTTATTATTAAGTTCTGATGATTGTGAATCAAGTTCGTTTTTTTGTTGTTCCATTTCTTCCAAAGTATCCGCTTGAGCGATAGTTGGCAAAAATGGACTAGCAAATATCATCGTAGCCATAATTCCTGTTACTACTCTCTTTTTCAATTGTCTACCCCCATAGGATTCTCTTGCTTTTTTACGTACTCAAAAAGTATAGCATAGTTAAGAAGCAAATATGATGTTAGTTGTGTGACAAAAAGATAGAATAGTATTACATAACGATTGTTTAATGAAATAAAGCGAAAGATAGTTAATGTGAATTTATCACGTTTAGTGCTGGTAGATTTAGTGAAACACTGATTCTAGAAGAAATTTCTTTTTGAAATACCAACACTATTTGTTAAATAGCTGCCAATGTAAACGTTCTATTCATTAAGCAATAGTGGTAGACTAAAACTATTGAATAAACAGTATTGCATATAAAGGAGGGAAAATAATGGTTTATTTAGGCATTGATATTGGAGGAACAGAAACAAATTATGGATTAATAGATGACGATGGTGAATTAGGGACCATTAGAACTAAGGAAACACCTATGGAATCATTAACCCTTTTTTTAGATATGATGGGAGATATTTACGATGAATATGCTGATCAAATTGAAGGTATGGCTGTTAGTATGCCTGGGATCATACATTCCAAAACGGGTTATGCGGTCCATGGCGGATCGTTAAAGTACATTAAAAAAATGAATATGGTTGAAATGTTAGAAACAAGATGTCAAACGACTATCCATGTAGAAAATGATGGGAAAGCAGCTACGCTTGGTGAATTATGGAAAGGGAATTTAAAAAATATTCAACAAGGCATCATGCTTAATCTAGGAACCGGCATTGGGGGAGGAATAATTGTAAATGGAGAATTACTGAAGGGTCACCATTATTCAGCAGGAGAATTTTCTTTTATTAAAACGAATGCTGCTAGAAGCAAGGATGCTGATTATATGTTTGGCTTCCAAAATGGCATAAAAAAATTGTTTCAAAAGATAGCTGATCAATGTAATGTTCCGTTAGCGTCTGTGGATGGGTATATGATGTATGAATTGATTGAAGCTGGCAATAAAAAAGCGGCAATTTGCTTAAATGAGTATTGCTATACACTAGCTATTCAATTGTTTAATCTGCAGATGATTTTAGATTCAGAAAGAATCATTATCAGTGGTGGAATCAGTGGGAATCCATTATTGATTCAACTGATCAATAAAAATGTAACAAAAGTATATGAAGAGGAATTAGGAGAAAATCTTTTTGTGATGCCAACCATCATGGAAAGTAAATTTGGAAATAAAGGGAATATTATCGGAGCGTTGTACAATTACAAACTAAATGAAGAGTAAAAACAAAAAAACCAGCAATTCGTGTTAGAAAACATAACATGAATTGTTAGGTTTTTTAAGTTATTTTTACTTTTTAAAGTGAATTGCTTGTTTGACTCTTTTTTAAATGTTAGATTTTATAACATAATAAAAAGGAGGCAACAATATGTTTTCATCTGTGGACACGCTATGGGTAATCGTAGGAACTGTTTTAGTCTTTTTTATGCAAGCTGGTTTTGCAATGGTTGAGACAGGCTTCACTAGAGCAAAAAATGCAGGTAATATCATTATGAAAAATTTAATGGACTTTGTACTCGGTTCTCTAATGTATTGGATCATTGGGTTTGGGATAATGTTTGGTCCCAGTATAGCAGGTCTAATTGGAACACCTGATTTGTTTATACAAGGGAATTACGATACAACAATACCAGGATACGTATTTTTAATGTTCCAAACGGTTTTTGCAGCAACTGCTGCCACGATTGTCTCTGGAGCGATGGCGGAAAGAACAAAATTTAGCGCATACTTAGTTTATACTTTGATTATATCTACTATTGTTTATCCTATTTCTGGACATTGGATTTGGGGTGGAGGATGGTTAGCCCAATTGGGGTTTGTCGATTTTGCTGGTTCAACGGCTGTTCATATGGTCGGAGGAGTAACAGCTTTAATTGGAGCGAAGATTGTTGGAGCAAGAATTGGAAAATATGATAAAGAAGGAAAAGTAAAAGCGATCCCAGGTCATAGTTTAACGTTAGGAGCCTTAGGGGTTTTCATTCTTTGGTTTGCTTGGTTTGGATTTAATGGAGCTTCAACGGTTTCAGCGACCGGAGATGAATCGTTGACTCTTATAGGAAAGATTCTTTTAAACACGAATTTATCAGCAGCGACTGCTACATTGGCGGCTATGATAATAACGTGGACGAAATATGGAAAACCGGACATTTCTATGACGCTAAATGGCTCATTAGCTGGTTTAGTAGGAATTACTGCAGGATGTGCAATTGTTTCACCTTTTGGAGCTGTAGCTATTGGGGCCCTTTCTGCTATTGCTGTAGTTTATGGAATCGAATTTGTTGAAAAGAAAGCTAAAATTGACGATCCGGTTGGAGCATTTGGAGTTCATGGGATATCTGGCGCTTTAGGGACCATTTTAGTGGGAATTTTTGCAACTGACGAAGGTTTATTTTATGGTGGTGGTTTTAATCTCTTAGGCATTCAAATATTAGGGGTAGTCTCAGTAATTATTTGGGTATCTGTAACTATGATCATTACGTTTAAACTTGTTGATAGAACTATTGGATTACGGGTAGCCCCAGAAGAAGAAATTGTTGGTATGGATATTTCTGAGCATGGTTTAGAATCGAGTTACGGAGACTTCGTTACGGTTCCTTTTGGACAAAAACCTGTATTTCAAGGGGTGAAATTTGAAAATGAAGGAACTGGCTTAGCTTTTGCAGGTATGGATTCTATTCCTACTAGCAATCCAACTGTTGAATTTCAACAGCGGTCCGTTCATGCTAGTGCATCTGATGCACCTAAAGAAGAGGAAGATACTACATTAATGAAAGTAGATATCATAACGAATGAGACTAAATTTGAAGATTTGAAAAAAGCTTTAAATACTATTGGTATTACAGGCATGACAGTAACAAAAGTACAAGGATATGGCATGCAAAAGGGGCAAACTGCTTATTACAGAGGGGTAGAAATAGAAGCCAATCTATTGCCAAAAATTCGATTAGAAATAGTTGTGAGCAAAATTCCTGTTCCCTTAATTATTGAAACTGCTAGACAAGCTTTGTACACCGGAACAGTTGGTGATGGAAAAATCTTCGTTTACAATGTTGAAAATGTTGTTCGAGTAAGTTCTGGAGTTCAAGGATTTAAGGCACTAGAGTACGATGAAGAAAAGATAAAGTAGGGAACTAGTCCTTAAAAAACGGGCTTATAATTTTTAGGAGTGATAAATTAATTGAATTTATCACTCGAAATTTCTAGAGGGAAAAAGTTGCTTGTAGCTTGAATGGAAGAAATGTGGGCAATTAATGGCCATTTGAACTATTCACACTATTTAACGTAAAATAAAAAACCATCAAGAAAGTTCCAGTTAAGGAACTTTCTTGATGGTTTATTTATTTTTTCTTAAGCTACGAGGTTCATCTAAAATTTGTTTGTAGATCATTCCTTTTACAAAGTCTCTTTGAAACTGATTTTTTTTAGTTTTAGACTGTTTAGCAACCTTTTTTGTAGAAGTTACTTTTTCAATCGGGACTAAAGTAGTCAAATCTTTTCCCCTAAGTTGTGTTTGAGTAGCTTCCTGTCTAGGGGCATTTTTATAAGAAGCGGAAGAATAACGATCATTCTCAGGCTGTCTTTTTAGATTTTGCTGCAAATTTTCGGCTCTTCTACGTGCTGCGTCTTGCTGCGCACGACTGGACAATTGATTTGAACGTGTCTGCTGATTTCTTTTTTGTGAAGGATCAACAGCCGAGTTCTTTCTGGAACTTTGTCTGGTTGCTTCATTAGCATAAAAAACATCCTTTAAGGAAACAGACTCTCTATTTTTTAAATCTGATCTTTGAGAACCTTGTCTTTGATTACTTCTCGGAGGAGACGAGTTTACAACTAATGAAATGAAGAAACGATAAATAGTTGCGATAAAAGAAAAGAGTGTAGTCCCTACAAGAAATAAAATAATAAGGGTTAATAATGGATCCATTATTCATCACTTTCTCTCTCTGTAGAACCAGAAATAGAGTTTCTCATTTTAGTATCGGCATTAATATTTTTCATGTTGTAATAATCCATTACACCTATATTACCAGATCTGAACGCTTCTGCTAAGGCTAAAGGTACTTCAGCTTCAGCTTCTACAACGCGAGCTCGCATTTTTTGAACTTCAGCTATCATTTCTTGTTCTTGAGCAATCGCCATTGAACGTCTTTCTTCAGCTTTAGCTTGTGCAATATTTTTATCGGCTTGAGCTTGTTCCATTTGTAAGCTGGCACCAATATTACGGCCGACATCGATATCAGCGATATCAATTGAAAGAATTTCAAAAGCAGTACCAGAGTCTAATCCTTTTTTTAGAACCATTTTTGAGATAGAGTCTGGATTTTCTAAAACATCTGTATGTTTTGCTGCACTACCAACAGTAGTTACGATACCTTCACCAACACGAGCGATGATTGTTTCTTCACCAGCACCACCAACTAAGCGTTCGATATTTGCACGAACAGTTACTTTAGCACGTGCTTTAACTTCGATACCGTTCATTGCCATAGCAGCGATGACAGGTGTTTCAATAACCTTTGGATTAACGCTGACTTGGACAGCTTCAAAAACATTTCTACCAGCTAAATCGATCGCAGCAGCTTGTTTAAAAACTAAATCAATGTTTGCACGTTGTGCAGCAATCAAAGCGTCAATTACTTGATTGATGTCACCGCCGGCTAAATAATGGGCTTCTAATTCGTTGATATCAATATCTAAACCAGCTTTTGTGGCTTTGATCAACGGACGGATGATATCTTGTGGAGCTACTCGTCTTAGTCGCATTCCTACAAGTGTTCCTATACTGACTTTAACTCCTGAAAAATACGCTGTGACCCATAATCCAACGGGGACAAAACGGAAAAATAAGCTGATAACGATGATAACGATAATAGCTATGAATAAAAATCCTATCCAATTTGTTGTGATATCTGTAACTGTTGTCATGTTTGATCCACTCTCCTAACAATAATTTTATAACCTTCTACTTTTGTAACCACAACTACAACGTCAGCATCTATGTGTTCACCAGTGCTAATAACATCTAGTTCTGCATCTTCAAATCGTACTTTCCCAGATGGTCTAAGAGGTGTAGTCGTTTTTCCAGTTTTTCCTAAATAACCTGAAGCATCAAAGTTGCTTGAAAAACCACTTTTTTTGTCCAAATTATTTCTAAGAACAATTTTTTCTAAATGAGCTAGCGAATAGCCTCTTCGTACAAGCATGATGACTAAGAATGAAGAAGCCACCACTGCAATACTTAAATCACGTAACGCTAATCCAAAATTATCATTGGTTAAATAAATACCGCCAATAATTAAAAGAAAACCAATGATACCTGCTACGCCAAAATCTGGTACAAAAACTTCAAAGATAAGCAAACAAATTCCTAAAATAAAAATAATAATTGGAACCCAATTTTCGAGACTATTTAAATAAAAATAACCTCCAAAACTTGCTAATGCCAAAAGTCCTCCTAGAGTAGATTGAGGCGTTAGTGCCGCTATCACTAAACCAATAAAGCCAACAGTTAATAATAGTATTTCCAATATATTCACCTCCTTAATGTAAGTTGCTTTGTTTATCTAAACTAAGGATGAGTTGATCTTAGCTACTTCTATTTTACCATTTGTAAGACCATTACGCACTTCTAAGCCCAAATTTGCTAGCTTTTTTAGTGATTTAGTAAAATATATTCTAAAGAAACAAAAAAACCAACTAAAATTAATTATTCTGATAACACATAAGCCTTTTTTTAGGTAATTTCAAACCATCTAATTGTTATTGATAAAAAAATTATAAATTATAAGACTTGCTATAAAAATTGAATTGATTTAGCTGATTTTTTGTTGGTCACTCAGTGTATCAACAAATAATAAAGAAGTTCAAACAATAAAAAATAAAAACAATTAAGTGTTTTTATTCTGAAAAAAGATAAAAATTATTTAATTTTCATCTTTTTTTTTATTTGAAAAAGATATTTTAATAAAAAAGTAAGCGCTGTCTTTTTTTAGTGGTATACTACAGATATAATTAAATAACATTTAAATTTTAAAAAACGAAAATTTAAGTCGATTATTAAGCCATTACGTTGTAGAATGAAAATAAGATGATAGAATGATGGCTTTTTTTTAAGTGCATAACTTTTTAGTTGGGAGTGAACCAAGTGATGAATCAATCAATAAATGAAAAAATAAAAGATGATCTTGAAGAAGAGCTGTATTTATTTAATACAGGAGAGCATTTCGATAGTTATTTAATTATGGGATGTAAACAGGAAAATTATGAAGGGAAAGTTGGTTTTCGTTTTACTGTGTGGGCTCCTAATGCAAAGAATGTTGGTTTAGTAGGAGATTTTTCAGATTGGCATATAGGAATTGAAATGGAAAGAATAGGCAAGACAGGTTGTTGGACAGTGTTCAGTGAGCAGGCTGTGGAAGGACAATGTTATAAATACCGGATAGAACGATCTGATGGAACGGTAAAATTAAAAATTGATCCTTATGCGCTAGAATTTGAAGTCAGACCTAATGATGCTTCAATCGTAAAAGATTTGCCGAAAAAAAAATGGAAAGATGGTTTATGGACGGCAAATAAAAAACGCTTTTCTATTTATGAACGCCCGCTCAATATCTATGAAGTACACCTCAGCTCATGGAAACACCACGAAGATGGTATCTGGTACACCATTCCTGAATTAAAAGACGAATTAATTCCTTATGTAAAAAAAATGGGTTACACGCACATTGAATTCATGCCTCTGATGGAACATCCCTTAGATGCATCTTGGGGATACCAATTGACAGGTTACTATGCATTATCTTCAAAATTTGGCACAATGGAAGAGTTTCAAGATTTTGTTGAAGCGGCTCACCTTGCAAATATCGGAGTATTGATGGATTGGGTTCCAGGTCACTTTAACCGCAATGATTATGGGATGGTCTATTTTGACGGAACACCGCAATATGAGTATGCAGATAAGAATAAAGCAGAAAATAATCGCTGGGGCACAATGAACTTTGATTTAGGGAAAAATCAGGTTCAGAGCTTTCTGATTTCTAATGCTCTTTATTGGATCGAACAATTCCATTTAGACGGTTTAAGGGTGGATGCCGTATCCAGTATGTTGTATCTAGATTACGATATTGGGGAATGGACACCTAATGAAGATGGCAGCAACCACAACAAAGTAGGCGTTGAGTTTATAAAAAAACTAAATAAAAAAGTATTTGAACGGCATCCAGACTTATTGATGATCGCTGAAGAAAGTACGGCATGGTCAAAAGTCACGAAACCGGTTCACATGGGAGGGTTGGGTTTTAATTACAAATGGAACATGGGTTGGATGAATGACACATTGAAATTTTTTGAAATGGATCCATTATTCCGAAAAAATAATTTTAATTTAATTACCTTTTCTTTTATGTACACATTCAATGAAAACTTTATTTTACCGTTTTCTCATGATGAAGTTGTTCATGGTAAGAAATCATTGATGCATAAAATGCCAGGTGATCGGTACAATCAATTCGCCAGTTTACGCACACTAGAAGCTTACATGATGGTTCATCCAGGGAAGAAACTTAATTTTATGGGAAACGATTTTGGTCAATTCTTAGAGTGGCGTATTCATGAAGGATTAGAATGGCGAAGTTTGGATGATGAGATGAATGCCAAACACTTACATTTTATGGAGTCTTTAAATCAAATATACAAAACAGAACGAGCATTGTGGGAAGTAGATCACCAAGCAGAAGGGATCCAAATCTTGGATGTAGATGATGCTGAAACAGTTTTAACGTTCATACGTAAAGGGAAAAAACCGCGTGACTTCGTAGTCGTCATTTGTAATTTTGTTCCAGTTGAGCGTAAAGGGTATAAGGTCGGAGTACCATTTGAAGGGTTATATGAAGAATGTTTAAATACTGAAATGAGTGAGTACGGCGGAGTCTGGGTTGAGGATCAAGGTCCTTTAAAAACGGTAAAAGAAACCACCGACCAACAAGACTATACAATTGAATTGATTGTACCGGCAATGAGCGTTTTGATTTTAAGACCAAAAAGAATTTTTGGAGTGCCAAAAAATTAAACGATAAAAAGGAGGGTAGAGGAAGGATGGCAAGACGATTCTTCCGATAGTATAATGAAAAAAATAGAGACATTAGCTATGATTTTAGCAGGAGGACAAGGAACAAGGCTTGGAAAGTTGACCAGAGATATAGCTAAACCAGCTGTCCCTTTTGGTGGTAAGTATAGGATCATTGATTTTGCGTTAAGTAATTGTGCTAATTCTGGTATCAAAAATGTCGGCGTAGTGACTCAATATCAGCCACTTGAATTGAATACGCATGTTGGAAATGGGGAAAACTGGGGGCTAAATACACACGACGGTGGTGCGACTATTTTACAACCTTATTCAAGTGTCGATGGCGAAAAATGGTTTAATGGAACGGCACATGCAATTTATCAAAATATCGATTTTATTAACCGCTATGAACCTGAATACTTATTAGTACTATCTGGAGACCATATTTATAAAATGGATTATCAAAATATGATCGAATTTCATAAAGAAAAAAAGGCAGCTTTAACAGTAGGCGTTATTCCAGTTCCACTCGAAGAAGCCCCACGCTTTGGGATCATGAATACAGATCAGACAGATCGAATTATTGAATTTGAAGAAAAACCTGCAGAACCTAAAAGTAATTTAGCTTCAATGGGAATCTACATTTTTGATTGGCCAATGCTAAAAAGGTATCTTATTGATAATTATGCTAAAAATCGGACGATGGAAGATTTCGGAAAAGATGTTATTCCAGCATATTTGAGAAACAGCGAAAATGTATTTGCATATGCATTCAAAGACTATTGGAAAGATGTAGGAACGATTGAAAGTCTTTGGGAAGCAAATATGGAATTTTTAGATCCAAATCATGCATTGAATATAAGAGATTCTTCATGGAGAATCTACACACGAAATTATTCTGCTCCACCGCAATTTTTAACTAAAACCTCCAATGTTTCGGATTCTATGATTGCAGATGGCTGTTATGTTGCAGGTGAAGTCAAGCATTCAATTGTATCACCCAACGTTAAAATAGGTAAAAATTCTACTATTAAAGATAGTTTGATCATGGCCAATGTGACGATAGGCGAGAACGTAACTATTAATTGTGCCATTATTGGAGAAAATGCAAAAATCCATGATGGAGCGCAACTTATCGGAGACGAAAAAAATATTACTGTTGTCGGCTATGCAGAAGAGGTAGGAGGGTTAAAAGATGAAGACTAATGAACAGTTATGCGCAGTAGTGAATCTAGATGAATCAGAGTCAAAATTAATGCCCTTAACAAAGAGAAGAGCAGTAGCGGCATTGCCATTTGGCTCACGTTATAGGCTGATTGATTTTCCTCTTTCCAGTTTGTATAGTGCAGAGGTCAATTCGGTTGCACTATTTGTAAGAGGTAGTGCCAGAGCTTTATTGGATCATGTACGAAGTGGATATCCTTGGGGGATGGAGTCGACAGTTGGCGGCGGATTGTTCATTCACTCAGGAGCTGAATTCAAAGAAGCTTTAGAAAAATTAGAACCAGACCAAATCAGCAGCTATTACCAAGATCAGATTGATTTTGTTCAACATTCTAAAAAAGGGTATGTTGTTGTTATGGGCAGTAAAATGCTTTGCAATGTAGATTTAAAGGCTGTTTTAAGAAGCCATATCGCAAACGAAGCTGATATTACTGTGGTCTATAAAAATGTTACAAGAGAATTTTGTTTACCGGAGTCGATTGCTAATTGTTTATCTTTTGAAATAGAAGGAGAAAGTAAATTAGCTGATTTACTTCCTGCACGCGAAATTCCAAAAAAAGAGACAAAATTGGCTATCGGAATGGGAATTGCAATCATGAGAACGGATAAATTTATCGAATTAACAACCGAAGCAGCAAATAATAGAATAAAAGGAGATATCAACGTTTTAATTAAACATAGTTTGAAAGAAAATACTGTACATGGCTATGAGTACACTGGCTATTTGAAAAATATTGAAACAATTTCAAGCTATTACGAAGCCAATATGGATCTACTTGACGAAGATAATTACAATGCATTATTCTATCGTAGCCAACCGGTTATTACAAAAGTGAAAAATGGAGCACCAACTTATTATTCAAAAGAAGCTGACATTACTAATTCTCAGTTCGCCAGTGACTGTGTAATAGATGGCATAGTTGAGGACTCAATCGTTTTCCGTAAAGTGACCATTGAAAAAACAGCAGTCGTCAGACATTCCTTGATCATGCAAGGCAGTAAAATTGCTGAAGGGGCAGAATTAGATTACGTTATTTTAGATAAGGGCGTAAAAATTGGTCCAGGAGTTAAATTAAAAGGGACCAAAAAAAATCCATTGGTAATTGAAAAAGACCGTGAAATCACTGTTGAAAAGGGGATTTGAGAAATGAAAGTATTATTTGCTGCGGCAGAATGTGCTCCCTTTTTTAAGACCGGTGGATTAGGTGATGTCGCAGGTGCTTTGCCAAAAGAGTTAAAGAAACAAGGTGTAGATGTACGCGTGGTATTACCCCTGTACAGCACCATGCCTCAAAAATATAAAGATCAATTAGAAGATGTTATTCAGTTTGAAGTGAAAGTTGGCTGGAGAAGTCAATACTGTGGCATTAAAAAACTAGAAAAAGATAACGTTGTCTATTACTTTGTTGACAATCTTTACTACTTTGACCGTCCAAGTATTTATGGTTTTGAAGATGATGGCGAACGGTTTGCTTTTTTCGCGCAAGCAATTTGTGAAATGTTAGAAAAAATAGCATTCGTTCCAGATGTATTGCATGTAAATGATTGGCATACTTCGATTATCCCAGTTCTACTAAAAGATAAATACCAGTGGATAGACAGTTATCAATCAATCAAAACAATTTTAACGATCCATAATTTACAATTTCAAGGAATCTATGATCAATTCGTGTTATCTGATTTATATGGTATTGGATACAATGCCGTTCATGATCATGGTTTGAAATATTATGACCAAATCAATTGCTTGAAAGGTGGTATTTTTTATGCGGATCAAGTCACAACGGTTAGTCCAACTTACGCACAAGAAATACAAACACCTCAATTTGGTGAAAATTTAGATGGTGTATTGCGATATAACAACTATAAATTAAGTGGTATTTTAAATGGGATCGATTATGATGTCTTTGATCCTGAAACAGATGATTTGATTCCAGCACATTTCTCTGCTAAAAAATTAGCAGGAAAAGCACTTAATAAAATAGCTTTGCAAGAACGAGTTGGCTTGCCTGTAAATAAGGAGATTGCTTTGATGTCAATGGTTAGTCGATTGACTACTCAAAAAGGCTGTGATTTATTAAGAGAGCAGGTAGAAGAATTAATGCACCGTAATATTCAAATTCTCATATTAGGTACAGGAGAAAAAGAATATGAAGATAGTTTCAAGTATTTCACATGGAAATACCCGGAAAATTTCAAAGTTATCGTTGACTTTGATGTGGCCTTAGCTCAGCATATTTATGCTGGGAGCGATCTATTTATTATGCCTTCTGCCTTTGAACCTTGTGGACTTTCTCAATTGAACTCTCTTCGCTATGGTACACTACCGATCGTCCATGAAACGGGCGGATTAAAAGATACTGTAGAACCTTTCAATCCGCTAACAGGTGAGGGAACAGGGTTCAGCTTTTATGATTTCCGTTCATCTGTAATGGTTGAAACCATTGATCGTGCATTAACTGTGTACTACGATGAACCAAAGGTATGGATGTCATTGGTAGAGCAAGCTATGGCAAAAGATTTTAGTTGGGAAAAGTCAACTAAGGAATATATACGAGTCTATACAGCAGTACTTAAAGCATAAAGGAGAACTTCGACGGGCACATAATGATAGGCAACTATTCTTATTTTGGCTGTTGGAGTTTCTTTTGCCGCATAGCGTGATTGCTTTTAATTTAAATCAAAGAAGAATACGGGGAGAAAAAAATGACATTAACGACTAATAAATTTAAAAAAGAATTTAAGAAAGTATTTGAAAGCTTGCATGCTTCAAATATAAAAGATTCATCTTCAGAGCAACAATATGCCGCTTTAGCAAATTTTATAAAATTTTATTCTTCTGATAATTGGAACCGGACGAATCAACTTTATGTAGACGAACAAGTTAAGCAAGTCTACTATTTTTCCATGGAATTTTTACCGGGACGTATGTTGAAAAGCAACTTATTGAATTTAGGTATTTTAGATACCGTTCGAGACGGAATCGCTGAAATGGGCTTAGATTTTGATGCAATCGTTCAATCAGAAGTAGATCCTGCTTTAGGTAATGGAGGTCTAGGAAGGTTGGCCTCTTGCTTTATGGATTCAATTGCTTCCCTTGCTATACCTGGAAATGGAAATGGTATTCGCTACCGTTATGGGCTGTTTCAACAAAGATTTGTAGACGGGTACCAAGTTGAGCTGCCTGATAACTGGCTACGTAACGGGAATATTTGGGAAGTTAGAAAAGAAAACAAAGCCGTTATGATTCGTTTTGGTGGTGAAGTTTACTTGAAAGAAGATGGGGAGAATAAGTTGCGCCCTATTTATTCGAACACTCAAAATATTCTTGCTGTACCGTACGATACAGGAATGATCGGTTACGAAAATGATGTCGTTAATAATCTTCGCTTATGGTCGGCCGAGATTCCTCCTGAGGAAGAAATAAACTTCAAAACAAGCGCTGAAAGAGAAGTAGTGAATCAAATTACTGAAGTCCTTTACCCGGATGATTCCAACTATGAAGGACAGCTGCTTCGATTGCGCCAAGAGTATTTCTTTACATCTGCAGGGATCCAAAGCATTATTCGTTTTTTCAAAAAGCAACAGTTGCCATGGAGTGAGTTTCCTAATAAAATTGCCATTCATGTAAATGATACACACCCAGCTTTATGTATTCCTGAATTGATGCGTATATTGCTAGATGAAGAAGGATTGAGTTGGGAAAAAGCATGGGATATCACAAAGAAATCAATTAGTTATACCAATCACACCATTATGCAAGAAGCGATGGAAAAATGGCCCGTTCATATGGTACAAGAGTTGATTCCGCGTATTTATCAAATTATTGAGGCTATCAATCAACGTCATATAGATAAAAAAATCCCTCTATATGGAGAAGAACTGACTTATAGGACAACAATTATTTCAGATGGCAATATCAAAATGGCCAACTTAGCTATCATCGGAAGCCACAGTGTAAATGGTGTTGCCCAGCTGCACACAGATATTTTGAAAGAAGAAATACTGCATGATTTTTATGAAATGTATCCCTCTAAATTCAACAATAAAACAAATGGTATCACGCAACGAAGGTGGCTGCATTTGGCTAATGAAAAGCTGACACAGTTGATTGACGCTAAAATCGGTAAAGAATGGAAGACAAGTCCAGCAGAACTAAGACAATTTAAAGCTTACTCAAAAGACGAAGAAACGCTTAACCTGTTGTCCGATATAAAGCTGGAAAATAAAAAACGATTTGCAGCATATGCGAAAGAAAAATATGCCATCGAACTTGACCCTACAGCTTTATTTGATGTACAAATCAAAAGATTACATGCTTATAAACGCCAATTGTTAAATGCACTGCATATTTTGGATCGTTATTTGAAAATCAAAGATGATCCTAAACTAGAATTACAGCCAAGAGTCTTTATTTTTGGGGCCAAAGCAGCACCTAGTTATATTTATGCAAAACAAATCATAAAATTTATCAATGCATTAGCTGAATTGGTAAACAATGATCCAGATGTAGGAAATAAAATAAAAATCGTTTTTGTCGAAAATTATGGAGTCTCGTTGGCAGAGTTGATCATCCCAGCTGCAGATATTAGCGAACAAATATCATTAGCAGGTAAAGAAGCTTCTGGAACAAGCAATATGAAATTGATGCTGAATGGTGCCTTGACCATGGCAACCTTAGATGGTGCAAATATTGAGATCAAGGATCTAGTTGGGGAAGACAACATTTTCTTGTTTGGGATGACAAACGATGAAGTGAATCGAATGAATAGAGAAGGACATTATTCTTCTAAGACAGTCCTAAAAAATAACCCACGTTTAAATAGAATATTGGAGTGTCTGATAAATGGTACTATTCCCGATATCGAAGTAGAAGGCAGAGTGATCTATGACTCTTTGGTTCAATACAACGATGAATACTATGTCTTGCAAGATTTTGAAAGTTTTGTTGCAGCGCAAGAAAGAGCAGATATCTTATATCAAGATAAACCTTTGTGGAATCAAAAAGCGTTGATCAATATCGCAAGCTCCGGACCATTTTCAGCGGACTTTACGATCATGCGCTATGCAGAGGAAATATGGAATGTTAAAGAGAGACCTACAAAAGATAAAGTTTTTTTTAAAGGAAATCAGCCAGTCTAAAGTCAAATGAGAAACTGGAACTACAATAGAACTGAGGAAACAAAATGACGGAAACGATTTATTACAATTCTTGGTTAACAGAATACAAAAAACCTTTTGGAGCTGTATCGGTCAATGAAGAAGTAACCTTTACTCTTACTTGCGAATGCCCGGTCGTTGAACCAGTATGTCTTGTCGTACAAAAAGATTTTGGAGATACATTCGAAGTCAAAATGCGTTCAGACGGACCCTCTCAACACCAAGTAACGATTCAATTAACAGAAGGTCAAGGATTGTATTATTATTTCTTTAAACTAACGCTTCAAAAAGAACACCAAACAAGAATCGTTTATTATGGAAATAATAAACGATTCAAGGGTGGAGAAGGACAAATTTACGAAGATGAACACCAAGTGAAACCTTATCAATTAACCAGTTATCTTTACGAAGATCCTTCGCCTAAATGGTATCGCGAGGGAGTAGCCTATCATATTTTTGTTGATCGTTTCTGCAATGGCAATGAGGACGGAACTGTATTGAATCCTAAAAGAAATTCGTTTCTTTATGCCCATCAAGAAGATTTGCCCATGTACATCAAAAATAAAGATGGAGAAGTCATTCGTTGGGAATTTTATGGTGGAAATTTAAAAGGAATCATCCAAAAGCTGCCTTATTTAAAGACATTAGGTATAACGATTTTATACCTTAGTCCTATATTTGAAGCGCGCAGCAACCATAAATATGATACAGGTGATTTTATGAAAATCGATCCTATGTTTGGAGATGAAGAAACATTTAAAGAGCTCATTCAAAAAGCTGAAAAAAATGGTATGCATATTCTTTTGGATGGCGTATTTAACCATTCTGGTGCAGACAGCCGCTATTTTAATTTATTTGGAACTTATGATGAAAAGGGTGCTTATCAGTCTAATGAAAGTGTTTATTCTAATTGGTATACTTTTAAAAAATTCCCGGAATATTATGAGTCATGGTGGGGCGTTAGAGATTTACCGAAGTTGAATACAGAACATCCAGAGGTCCGTTCATTTATTTATGAAGGCAAAAATAGCGTTATACGAAAGTGGTCAAAGTTAGGCATAGGCGGATGGCGTCTAGATGTAGCGGATGAGTTGTCGGATGATGTATTAAAAGGCATCCGATCAGCATTGGGCGAAACGATTCCAAATTCTGTATTAATTGGAGAAGTATGGGAGGACGTTTCGAATAAAATTTCTTACAACAAGCGTCGCCATTATATTGAAGGTGGTATGTTGCATGGAGCGATGAATTATCCTTTTCGTGAGATTATTATAGGCCTGCTCCAAAACACGATCACTCCACAAGAAGCTGCTGAAAAATGGATGAATTTGAAAGAGAATTATCCTGCCGAAGCATTCAAAAGTAATTTTAATAATATAGGAACACATGATACTAAACGAATTTTAACAATACTAGACCGCAATGTATCAAAATTAAAGCAAGCGATGGCTTTATTATTTGTCCTGCCGGGAGTTCCTTGTCTTTATTATGGAGATGAAGCGGGCCTAGAAGGAAATGAAGATCCGGATAATCGCAGAATGTATCCATGGGGAAGAGAAAATAATGAGATTCAACTGTTTGCAAAAAAAATGAGCACTATCCGTAATAAAGAAGGTAGCCTAAGAGAAGGCGATTTTTATCCCTTTTCGCAAGGTGGATTAATGGGTATTATTAGATTGGTAAGCAAGGAAGAATTTGTAATTGCCCTTTTAAATACGTCCAATGAAAAAATCCATCTAGAAACTTCAGCTATTCCAGAGCAGTATGATTTAAACATTCCATCCTTTTTAAATGAGAATCAAATAGAGCATATCCAAATAGAAGGAAATGGGCTCGTTCTTTTAAAAAAAGAAATAGATCAAGAAACCATGATCCATATTATTTAGAAAACTAAAAGCTAACAGTTCATCANNTGATGAACTGTTAGCTTTTTTGATTCTATATTATTTCGTAAGAAGCAGTCAGTTAAATCAATCATACGAAATTTCTGTTAAAAAAAGTTGCTTTTAGACTTGCTAAGGGTAGTATGAAATCCATGACTTTTTATACTATAGATGATATAATAGAGTGTTGGGGCGTGTAAAGAAAGAAATCTTTCTTTTTTGCTATGCAAGCTTTATAAAGAATGCAAGCCCATGTCTCCAGATTACTTGTGTTTAAAAAACACATCGAAAAGGAGAAAAGAATTTGAAATTTTTTAAATTGAAAGAAAAGCAAACAAGCATTAAGCAAGAAATGATTGCAGGTGCTACATCATTTTTCGCATTGTCTTATATCATTGTCGTTAATCCTTTAATATTGGCAGATGCAGGTATTCCTGCTGAACTAAGTGTTTTTAGTACGATCATTATTTCAGCTATCGGCAGTATAATGATGGGATTGTGGGGGAAAGCACCTATAGTCCTAGTACCAGGTATGGGAATAAATGCGTTCTTTACGTATACGATCGTTGATTCGTTGGGTCTTTCCTGGCAGCAAGCATTAGCAGTGATTTTTGTCTCTGGAGTGATTTTTACAGGTATTGCTTATACTTCTATCAGTAAATTGTTAGCAGATGCTATTCCGGAGTCATTGAAACATGGAATCACAGCTGGAATCGGTCTTTTTCTAGTTGTGATCGGGTTAGAAAATGGTGGTATTCTTGTTGATGGAGGAGACAGTTCTTTTATCGCTTTAGGAGATTTATCTCAACCGCTGGTATTATTAGCTGTTATCGGGATTTTACTATCTGGTGTACTGTATTTAAGAAATGTACCCGGCAGCTTTTTTATTGGAATTGTAGTTATTACTATCATCTCATTGATAACTCGTGTTCATGAAGTTAGTGCTTCTTCATTTTCATTAAGTAATCTTTCTGAATTTCCAGCACTTATAGGGGCTTTTGATTTTTCAACACTCTTTAGCGTACCTTTTTTATTAGCTGTATTCTCACTAACGATGATCTTGATTTTTGAAGCGATAGGTCTTTTTGAAGGTATGTTAGAAGATAAGACACGTTTTAAAAGTGCTTTTAAAGTTAGTGGAATTATGACTATAGTATCTGCTTTGTTTGGAACAAGTCCAACTGTAGCAGCAGCTGAAAGTGCATCTGGCATCAAAGCTGGAGGTAAGACAGGGCTAACGGCTGTGACGGCTGGAGTATTATTTTTACTTTCGTTGTTGTTCACGCCACTGTTATCTTATATTCCTAATGCAGCATTAGCACCAGTTATCGTTATTACTGGAGCAATTATGATGGAAAATCTAAAACACATTCCTTTTGATGATTTCAGTGAATGGTTCCCAGCTTTTCTAATTCTAGTGATGATTCCTTTAACTTCAAGTATTGTTGATGGATTAGCATTTGGTTTTGTAGCATACCCTATTTTTAAATTAGCAAAGGGAGAATTTTTCAAAGTAAAAAAAGCTATGCATGTAGTATCTTTTCTTTTCTTGCTTACAATGATTGCTATTACGATCATTTAACGAGTTCAATAAACGATAAAAAGAGAGGGGCGTTATTTCGAGGCTGCTGAAAAAGTAGTTTTATCTAGCGGAGACTAACTTAATAGTAAACAAGAAAGCGGAAAAATGGGAGTGCCCATTTTTCCGCTTTCTTAGTTTAATCCATTTTAGTCCTCTTTGAGGTTTATTATCCACCTATTATTCTAAGTATTCTCTTCATATTTGCTATAAATACGGTAGAAGCACTTTGTATAGTCATACCGAATAAACCGCTACTGCTAGATTTTATCAGTCCATAACGGTTTTTTAATTCACTATTCTTTGCTT
>NZ_JAGGRF010000053.1:0-8762 GCF_018612935.1 Carnobacterium sp. ISL-102
ACAGAAGGTTACTTTTATTTAGCTATCTAATTTTGTGTGGCACACTAACACGCAATCACTGGCTCTAAATTCCGCATTCACTGGCTCACTTTTCCGCACAAGTGGCTCAAATGGTCCGCAATACTCAGGGGTCGCTACCCTTTCAAAATTATCTTGCTTCTTGCTGTTTTGTTCGTTTTTTATTTCTAGTTTTATAAATCATTATCTTTTAACTCTAATTTATATTTTTTTGGACAGACTAACCCCGTGAAATGTATCTATATTTTAAAAAACAGAATAATTTGAGTATTATCACCACATTAAATAGTGAATATTTTGTGGAATTTTATAAAAATTTCTTGTTGAACATGATACGAACTAATTTTTATGACATTCTTTCTCTCTCTTATTTATTTTTTAGAGTTACTTTAAAGCAATCAATAGCTAATTTTTTTAAAATACCAATATGAATAATAATATTTACAGGTAACTCCTTGAGGTTTTTACTATAGTGTAAATTAGGAGTTTTCAACCCTCTTTTTGATAGATCCATTTCACCTTGATTATTAGTTCTAGTTATTTTGGATTCCTTCATAAAGGTGTTCTTATCAATTCCAAACGCCGATTGTAAAATTAAGATAGACAAATAAAAAAGCCATTCGTGGTACACTCACAATGTATTTCCGACTAAAGCAGACATAGGAGTGATCACACAGATGAACCTGTGATGATAGAGTCTTATTACCACCAAAACATCCATTTACAACGTCATTTTTAACTACTAGGAAAATAAAATTTAGATAGATTTGTTCCATTTTCAAACATAAACCTAAGAACTTTAAATTACAAGGTTCTTAGGTTCTTAGGTTCTTAGGTTCTTAGGTTCTTAGGTTCTTAGGTTCTTAGGTTCTTAGGTTCTTAGGTTCTTAGGTTCTTATCCGTCACCCCACTGACCCTTCCAGCAAAGGGTCCGGGGTTCTTATGAATTCTAACAGCTTCTAAACGTTGTTATATCAACATCAGCTGTTCTGGATGATTCCATTAAATTCTGATGATTTTTCGGGATTGGTGCTAGTTTGGGTGTTAGTTTAATTACACATATAACCATAGTTTATTATTCACTAAAATAACAGCATAGTTTAATACCATACGTATCCGTTAAAAAAGAGTCGGAAGCAAAAAGTATTTGTTTCATAGCTGGAGTTATTGACTTAATGGATACTCCAGGTTGGACAACCGAAATCATAAATTTTGTTTGAAAACCTGCTTGAATCATTTTCTTCAACATATGAAGAGTCTTCAAATCTCCTTTATCAAATCTAGTTGTGTTATATTTCTTATTTTGTTGTTTCTCACGTTCAATCATCCGTATAACTAGTTCCAAAGTATTATCATTCCACATAATAGACTTTTCCGCTTGTCCGCAAACCTCGTATAAATCGGAGACTCTTGCTCTTGGATTATCTCCATGAGAGTATTTACAGTGATATAAATGAAAGTCTATATTCCTTTGCTCCTGATTAATAATAACTGATACAATGTCTGCGATTTCTCCTGATCCATCATCATCAAAGATAATGTCAGAATTTGAATCAATAATGTTGTGAATTGTGGCATATTGAATTGAGTCAGATCTTTTCTCTCTACCTTGAGACTCTTTTTTTATATTAACGCCAAGTCTATCCCAATTAATTATATTGATGTACTCTGGATTTAACGTCATATCTTTTTTAGGTTTAATTATTGTTTTCAAATTTTCTTGAACTACTGCCACTATACCCTTCTCTTGAATAAACGAAATTTCAGGAGAATATTCTTTAAAGTAATCAGTCATACTGATTAACTGATTGTTTTTCTTAACAAATAACTCATCGCCTTCGATTTGTTGAAATCCATAATTAGTATCTGTTATAAACTGTTCAAACATAAATTTACGGTCATTAACCCAATATTCAAATACTAAATTGTTCGCAACAATCTCAGGATTACTTAAGGAAGCTTGAAAAAGTGGTATATTTAAGTCCTCTTTCTTAATATAGAGTTGCTTAGATATAGAATTTGAAACTTCAATTTGTTCAGGTAATGTTATCTTGTATGGTTTGCCCTTTGGAAAACTAGTAATTGCTTCTGAAACTAAAGAGTTTTCTAAAATATTTTTTGTATCAATTGTAACATCCAAAACCTGCTTGCCAGTTTCTTTACACCACTCAATCCAGAAATCTACTCTCTCAACCCAACGCATCCAAACTTTTCCCTTATAAGAACATCCAATGCTTATTCGATTTCCATCTTTAAACCCATAACCAAATAAATTAGATTTTATTGAACTAGAACTAGCGGCTTCACTAATTCCTGACTTAATATCCGTTCCAGCAAACATACGAAAACTTACTCTACCATTCGGAACTTGCTTCAAACCAAGCGTTCCAATCATCAATCGATTGATTCCGTTTAAAACACGATAAATTGAATCTCCCTTTATCTGATTTGCCCCAAAAAACATCTTTTCAACAAGACGATTTCCTTTTCCAGTATCGGTTTCATTTATATGAACTATTCCATTTTCTTTATCGAAAAAAAGAACAAAAAAGTCATACTCATACTGTACAATATCTTTTTGATCTGACCATACTACTTTTGATTCAATTTCTTCTATAAAAATATACACAGAATCTTTATCATTCATTAAAGAAGTTGTTCGTTCCGGATTTAAAACCTTTTTCCAGTTATCAAATTCAATTTTAGTAGAATGATAACGAAACATCCTTGTACTAACCTTCATTTTTAATTGTGACAAATCAATCGTATCAGCATGACCCTTTTCAAAACTTTCGATAAATTCCCCCAGGTTAACTTCACTTTCTATTGATTGACTTGAGTGGATATTCAATAATCTATTCCAATCAGAATCTTGATGATAGAGTTCCTCTACAGCTTCCCTTAAATCGTCCATAGCCACATTTGTTATTAGTTTTGCATCTCCCAGGTTCTCACCACTTGTTCTAGCGAATCTACCTATAAATTGCAAAGTAATAGGTAAGGACTTATATTTATCATGGATTGCTGCAATCTTAAGTGTTGGGATATCAATTCCCTCTCCGAACATATCCACGCACACAACTATTTTAGATTCTCCATTCTTTACTTTCTGTAAAGACTCTCTACGTTCTAAAGTTTTTATCTTACTATGAATTACAACAGGATTGAATTCATTATACTTTGAATAAATTTTTTCAAACAATTCATTAGCACGTTTTGTACTATTTGCCCTAGCTAGTATAACATGATTAAATCCGTCATTTAAGTCTCCACGTAATTTCTCTAGCGCAACATTTGCAATTTCTATATCTGACTTATTTTCATCAAATTCCTGAATAGGATAAAATTCAATTTTTTTGAAATAACCAGCGTTCTGAGCCAAGCCTAGCCCATAATTAAATATTATTTTACCCGCAATTTTCTTCCCATCATTCCTGAAAGGGGTTGCTGTAAATTGTAATATCCTTTTATTTAAAAAATTATCTCTAACTGATTGCCAATCCGGTGCACCTAAATGATGCGCTTCATCAAAAATCACAACTTCAATTTTGTTTATTATTATTTCAAGAATTTCAGGTGTCATATTTTTTATCATTCCTGGTGTTGAAATAATAATATTTGAAGAATCAATTGCTTTTCTCAACTTCTGTTCATCTTTAAATTTCCCCTTGTATAGAAATGTTGTTGGATAAATTACATTATAATCAATCATTCCCAACTTAGGCAAGATACCAAAATGGCTACAACCTTCAAAAATTTGTTCTCTTAACAAATTTGAAGGTACTATGATTAGCGTTGAGCCAATTTGTTCAGAAATAATTGTTGCAAACATCGTTTCTGATTTTCCAGTTCCTGTTGGCAATACTACAGTAGCAGGTACATTTGATGTTGCCCAATGTGCCCTGATGGCTGACAATGCTCCGAATTGGGGTAATCGTAAGCCAATTTCTCCCTTATTTCTAGATACTAACTCAGTATACCCTTTTTTCCAACTTGCAATAGTGTCACCATAAGAATAGCCGTTGCCCTGTTCATCATAACTTTTACTCATCCTATTTCCATTTCCAAGATCTATGATTTCTTGTCTAGGGTATCTCACTCCCATATTACCATCTCCTCATTTTACTTTTTCAGAAAATTATTTAATTCAGAAATATAATTTCTTGTTATCACATGATTTCTAGAAATCCCTGTTTTCTATAGATGAATTTCAAATTTCATCCTATTAAATTTCGATACTTTTTAAGACCTTTTCATCAAATAAAATTTCTGGTGTCGTAGAAACATTATCTAAAGTGTTATCAAATACATTAACTTCAACGGGAATGGGGAATAATTCTCCCACAATAAATGCTGTACCAGTTGGCAAATAAGATATTCTGGTTAACTGGTTAGAATTGATATATGGAATAGTCCTCAACATATAATCTAAATCAAGATTGTTTTTTATCCTATGAATAAGATAATTATTACACTGAGATAGCACCGTTGAAGAAAGTTCACTTGGCCTTTGACTTGATAAAAATATGAAACACCCAAATTTTCTTCCCTCTCTAGCAATTTTCTTAAAAAGCTCAATTTCTTGAAATGAACTATTTTCTCTAGACTTTGAAATATATCGATGGGCCTCTTCTAAAATAAAGATATTTACATCTCTTTCTTTTAAAGATAAATTTTTATTCTTTTCAAATATTAGTTTTAATAAGTATGACGAAAAAAACAGCAGTAAATCATCATCTAAAGCAGAAACGGAGTAAATAGTTATTTGTTCTTGACTAATAGGAGTGAAATCGCTACCACTAGACAATAAACTATCATATCTAGTTTGAATGCTTTTGATTCTAGTTTCCAGTGTTCCACAATGTGAACGTGCTTGTGCATTTCCTTTAGATTCTTCAAGTAAGAATGCAAATTCCAACCCATGTAGTAAATTATTAAACGAATCAGTTTTGTACTCACTTTCTGTCAATTGCTCATGTATAAACGAGTATTCAGTTTCTCCTGGATACTCACTTTCCATTAAACGATTTATTGAATCTAAAAAGGTTGCTTCTGCCTGCCCAGTGAAATTTGCATATTGCGCACTGTACTTACTGGTATCTATACCTGTCCCTTTTAAACAATTAATTATCTTGGTTCTTCGAGCAACCGCGTCTGTTTGTACATAACTATATAAAGTTAATCCAAGATAACATCTTAGCCAGGTTTCAGAAATCCGGTTATTTTTAAGTGCGTCGGATAATTTTAGAGCTGTTTGTAAAATTGGTAATTGTACTAAATCAGAAGGTTTAACTAAATTAATCCAATCCTGTAATTCCAAACTCTGAATATTAATCTTATAATCCTTGAAAACATCGATAGATTCTGTATTACTAACTAAAGAATACTCATCATGAACATCAAGAACATGAAGATGTAGATTGCTAGTTTTAAATTTTTGGGTTTCTGAAATAATTTGTCTAATTGTTGTCGATTTTCCTGAGCCAGTATTTCCAAGAATAGCAGTATGATGATTAAAAATTCGAGATAAATCAATTTGAGCACTATACTTTTCTTCAATAAGACCTAAACTTAACGATTTATCGGAAGCATCAATTGAAAATAATATTTTATATTCTTCTTCACTGGTTAAATAGACTTTATTTTGTAATGTGGGATAGCTCTTCATGTTAAATTCGATCTTTCCATCATTAATAATTCCAATAGGGATACAATCGAACTTTCCTAGATAGTCTATTTTTGAATTTTCTAACTTAGATAATTGCTGTTCTTTGTCTTCCGCTTTTATAACCTGATAAATAAATTTTTGCTCAATATCATTAACTATGGTTACATAGTCAACCACACCTTTTGCAATATATGTATTTCCATGCAGATTATAGTTCAATTTACTAAAATCTGAGACTTCAAATACCAAATTATTGTACGAAACACTTATTACCCGTCCAATATTATGCATCCTCGTCACCTTTTTCATCTAACATTTCTTTACGTAGATATTCATTTGTAATAACATTAAAATAATGCCCTTTTCTACCGTCTCTCATTCCCCCTCCAATTACATGTACATTTCTTTTTTTATTAAATTTTTGATAAAATGCTTTCATTTTATCTTCTGACATATCACCAAAAACAATTAAATTGAAATCTTGATTTTGAATATTTTGTGAAATAATGTTATTGATATGCTCATCGGGAAAACCATATCCCATTACAATTAGTGTTGTATTCGGCTTTTGCAGTGCTGTAGAAAATTCTCTGAAAAGTTCTGAATACGGGCTCTGGACTGTTTCTTGATGCTTAAGCATTGTTGGATATATAACAATTTTATCTTTAGCATAATTACTTTGACACAACATTTCATTTTCATCTTGAAACCAGTTTATTGATCCATGAATTTTATATAAATTTGCTTCTTTTTTTACTGGCTGCCACTTATCTTTATATCTTTCAGTGTCATCTACTAAACGATACTTAAACCGATTAATATCAAAAGATTGTCTTAGTTCTGTAGTAAATCCAGTTGTATACGAAAAACTATTATTTTCTAAAGCAAATTCATTAAAAAGATCATAGTTTGTTGTAAAAACAGATAGTTTACTACTATCAATACTTCTAGAATTATAAATATATTTATAGAATTGTGTATAAGTATCTATTGTGGACGAATCTATATACTTTTCATCCTCCCAAGAAGGAATTGTTGAAATAAATTCTTCTTTTATTTTATTAAAAATTATAATTAATTCGTTTTTTTTAACTTCACTTTTTTCAAAGTTGATACCATTTTGTAGCCAATTAAGAAGTCCTTCAATATCAACAAATTTATCTATTTTCTCTTCTCCTGTGTATTCTCTTATCTTTTTTACAATATCATCATTTTCTTTTTTTAAAGTAATCTCTTTCATTGTCGTCCCCATCATTGGTGTAGCTGGATTCGAACAGCCTGACCCAATAAAAACAGATAAATTCCTAGCACGTATAGATGACTTAAGAAAAGTTCCAATTTGATTAATTTGCTCCTCAACATTTTCTATACCCATGAGATGATTATCGATTCCTTGAAAGTGATACAAATCATTCTCTCCAATTTCCTTTTCTGCCATTTCCTTTAACCTCTTTCTAAATAATAATTTTAGTCAATCTTCAACAAATACCATATAGTTTTTCAAACATTAAATGTAACAAATAATTGATAGATTTGTCATAAGTGAAATAAATTCATTCATATCCCAATATACAAAATATTCTCCTTGTTTAGCATTACAATACTCGCACAAGTTCATACAATAGGTTTCTCTTCTTGTTTCACTATATCGTTTTTTGATTGTAGGAAATTTCCGCATCATTTTTGCATCCAAATTGGAGAAATCACCCAACAAATTAATTGGATAAAATTCAATTCTTGGCTCCTTCATATGAAGAATCCCCAATTCAAAATTTTGCTCTTTAAACAGTCTATGCTTATCCCAAGGAAAGAATAAACTCTCTTGATTAGATACAAACAGGCAGTATGTATAAATTGACGTTTCTTTTTTACATCTGTAGCATTCCTTTTTATAAGTGTATACAGGTATTCCATTGCTACCTTGACCATTTTCATTTTCTTTCGATTTATTATTTTTATAGGTACTACCATCATTAAAACCTGAAATATTACTATTATTATCGGTTCCCTCACTATTATTTGTATCTTCGTTGGTTGATGTAGTTTTAAAAACTATAATAGATGCCTTTGGATATGAATAAACTTCATTATCGTTCAATAAAACAATATCAAAGCTGACTGTACTTTCATTATAGATTAGTGACTGAATTTCTAGTTTTTTTTGATGTTCCTTATCATAAATTTTCAGCGATGAATTATGATAGGTATATTTTTTTTTATTGATTCTCTAATTTCGCCCCTAGTTTGTCCAGTTCTATCAAGATTGAGATCAAAAGGTCTGTTATCATTTTCTAAAAAACTTTCTATAGTGATTTTGGGAGACAGTAAAGTCGTTGTAATAAAACCCGTACCAAATTGTCCTGTAGTCTCATCATCAGACTGTTTGTTTGATATTTGTGTGACCATACTCCAAAGATTCTCTTCCTTAAACCCTTTACCGTTATGTCCAAATAACAATTTAGAATGCCCATCGAACTTAATTTCTATATCAATTTTTTCCCCATCTCTGCAACAATCACTGGCATTTTGTATTAGTTCCCATATCCAACGCTTACGAAATATTTCTTGAGTTTCTTTACTAGATTTTCTTAATTTTTCTAACTCATTAAATATCGTACCAACAGCAGAATTCAAAAGCATGGTATCTTTAATGTCATGTATCAAAAAATCAACTCCAATTTATACAACTTTTCTTTTTTATCTTCAAACACTTCTTAGTATAATTATCACACTTATTGACTATTTTTCTACTATTATATCAAATAAATACACTGCTAACATCTCGTTTCCTATTTCGTCTGTGTCAAGTTTTTCTCGGTCGTCCTATTATCCTGCTAGTTTAGGCGTTCTACTTTTGTACACTCGTCTACTACCGCACGGCTTCGCCGTTTGCTGGCCCATCCGTTTAGAGAAGGTTCCTAAAACAAGGAACCTTCCCCAAACAGAAGGGAATTAACGAAAACTTTTTATGAGTTTCCCCATTGCTGATGAATGAGAAGCATACAACGGCATTGTCCCATCCTTTGCACCAACCGACTGACGTGTCTTCTGATGCAATAGCGACGATAAACGAACC
>NZ_JAGGRF010000054.1:0-12559 GCF_018612935.1 Carnobacterium sp. ISL-102
CATTTTTTCTTTCATTATACTGCTTGTCCTATTCGATGAATAGCAAAAAAGCCAGATATTTCTATCTGACTTTTTCAGCAGCCTCGAATTTAACTCGCTGCCTTTTTTATTTGAGATAATGAATCGTAAAATCATTTTAGTCTTGTAGATTGTCTTTATTTTTCTTTTTCTTTAATATGAGTTAAAACTTGCTCAAGAATACTAAAAATATGAAGATCGTCAAGGCTGTAAATCATACTTTTACCAACTCTTTTTGATTTTACTAATCTTGAAGTCTTTAAAGTTTTTAATTGGTGAGAAATTGCTGATTGTTCCATACTCAATGACTGCGCAATAGATCCAACACTAAGTTCTTGTTTATGCAAAAGAAATAAAATTGAAAGTCGTGTAGGATCACTAATCATTTTAAATATTTTACTTACCTCTTGGATAGATTCATTTTTTAATAAAGCCGTTGATGGTGGGTTCATAAGATTCCCTCTCCTTCATATGTGTGTTCGTTCATAGATAGATTATCATAAGATTTTTATAAAGCAAGACTTTTCTATAAGAGTAGTTGTATAGCTCTTTTTATTTTCAATTAAATAAAATGACTTTTTCTTTGACAAATCAGGTATTGCGGAATATAATGAATTTACAGACATATGAATGATTATTCATATGTAATTCGTAAACATTACGATTTTAGAAAATAATAGTTTTAACAAGAAAGGTGATAGAAATGGAAGATATTCAAGAAAAACAATTACACGAGGAACACTCACATGAAGAGCATGGTCACAATCATGACCATGAGGATGGAAAAATGCCAATCGTTTTGTATTTTGTTGGTTTCGTATTGTCACTCATTGCGTTATTTTTAGGTGGAGAAACCAATCTATTACAAAATAGTTTCTTTTTAATCGGTTCAATCAGTGCTGGTTACCATGTTATTATTCTTGAAGGAATTGGAGAAACGATTGAGAACTCTAAAACTCAACATAAATTTACACCTAATTCTCATATTTTAATGGGGATTGCTGCAATAGGTGCTTTTTTGATAGGAAGTTTTTGGGAAGGAGCTTTATTGATCCTTATCTTCTCAGGATCACATTTTCTTGAAGAATACGCTGAAGGAAGAAGTAAAAGGGAAATTACAAAGTTACTTGAAATGAATCCAACGACTGCTAGACTAATCATGTCCGATGGAAAAACAATCATTGTTAACGTTAATGAATTAAAAGTAGGAGATCAACTTCAAGTACTAAATGGTGACCAAGTACCCATTGACGGAGTAATTTTGTCTGGATCTACCTCTATTGATGAATCCTCCATTAATGGTGAAAGTATGCCCAAAGAGAAGACTCAAGGAGACGGAGTTTTTGGGAGTACAATTAATGGAACAGGTACTTTTTCAATGGAAGTGACAAAAGAAAATAAAGATACCGTTTTTTCAAAGATACTACAACTAGTGAATCAAAATCAAGAGAATCAAACAAAAGCTTCTAGCATTATCCAAAAATTTGAACCTAAATACGTTAAATTTGTTTTAATGACAATCCCACTCGTTATGGTACTTGCTCCGATTCTTTTAGATTGGACATGGTCACAAGGTATCTATAGAGGGTTGGTTCTTTTAGTAGCAGCTTCACCGTGTGCTCTAGCGGCAGCTACCGTATCCGTAACGTTGTCAGCTACTTCGAATCTAGCAAAAAGAGGCGTGCTTTCAAAAGGAAGTGCCTATTTATCTCAATTAGCCGGTATCAAAGCCATCGCCTTTGATAAAACAGGAACCTTAACGAAAGGAAAACCAGAAGTGACAGATTATCATTTTGCTGACTCTGTGGAAGATGAAAATATTATTGATATCGTAGTGGCTCTTGAAAAAGAATCAAATCACCCATTAGCAAGTGCTATTTTAGAAAAGTTCGAACCAAAAAATCAATTAGCTATTGCAGTAGAAAATCAGATTGGAAATGGTTTAACAGGCGATCACAACGGAAAAACTTATCGTATAGGCAAACCAACTTCTTTTGAAGGTGTATCGGGTGACTATGTACGTTTGAATGAAGAATGGTCTTCAGAAGGTAAAACGGTTGTATACGTTGCAGAAAACGAAAAAATAATCGGTCTTATTGCATTAATGGATATTGCAAGTGAAAATGCTAAAGCAACAATAGATTATTTTAAGAAGCATGGTGTCCACACCACATTGATTACTGGGGATTCTGAGATGACAGGAAAAGCTGTTGGTGAACAATTAGGAGTAGATGAAGTAATTGCAAATGTCATGCCGGAAGATAAATCTAACATTATCAATGAACAAAAAGAAAACTATGGCATAACCGCTATGGTAGGAGATGGTGTAAATGATGCGCCGGCTCTTGTAAAGGCAGATATTGGTATTGCTATGGGAGAAGGTACTGATGTTGCGGTAGATGTATCTGATTTAGTTTTAATGAAAAATGATTTATCTAAATTAGTAAAAGCTCACGAGATTTCTTTGAAAATGAATCACGTTATTTGGCAAAATATTATTTTTTCAATGACAGTTGTGGCTCTTTTAATTGTTGTCAGCTTAATAGGATTAGCGGATATAGCAATCAGTGTTGTCATCCATGAAGGAAGTACTCTAGTCGTTATTTTAAATGGTCTCCGACTATTAAAGATTAAGTAAATAAATAAAATTATGTATTGATAAAACAAGGTAGCCGCTTAATTTTAACGGCTACCTTTTTTTATGGTTTGCATTTTTAAATACATGAAATTGCTTAAAATCGTTTAGCCGAAATAGTATTATATTAATGCTGTTCTCTATTTTGAAAATAAGAGAAGGAGGTAGCGGAGATTATTTGATTTGGCCGGTAGTTGCTACTGTTCTCTGTACCAAAGTAGTGCCTTTTTTTCCAGTTCTTTAACGAATTTATCTTTACCATTTGCATAGGAGTCAATGTCATCGGGGAATTTTATAGCTAGCTCTTCCTTTAAAATTCCATATTTTTTTCTTGCTTCATGATGTGTTCGAAGGTAATCCCTTACCGCTAAGTGACGATCGATCTCATTTCTATTGTCGCCTTGGAATACGTGTATATGGTGTGTCCTAATATCGCCACCCTTCCTGAAAAAGCAACGTCCTTCTATGCCGTTTTCCCCAAGTGATTCATAGCCAATTTTGGTCATATTGATAATGAATGAGTCAACGTTTTCAATATGCTTCACAATAGGCATGATATCGATAATTGGTTTAGCTTTTAAGTCATGCACAGAAGTACTGCCAATATGGTGAATAGCCATTAATTCTTTACCAAAAACATCTTTGATTTTTTCAGATTCATCTTTGAATAGTTGTGGCCATTTTTCTTGATATTCTATCACTTCAATTTTCATAAGTATTTTGTCTCCATTCTTAAAAAAGTAGTAGGAAAATATTTGTAAGTATAATATCTAATATGATACATGAAATAACATATATCCATGTATTAAAAAAATAACTTTAGGATATTATAAGATACAAAAACGATTAATGGCAACATACAAGCTCCACTTTTTATGACGCGTATCGTTTTGGAGGAATAATATCTAGTGATATACTATTTTTAAGGGATATATCGGATCGGTAAAGCATTGCGAACTTTAATTTAGTTTATATTCTTATAATAATAGAGTATCAAATAAAAAAAAGGAGATGTTATTATGCTAGATACACAACAATACCAACGCATCTTGATTGCAATAGACGGAAGTGAATCTGCAGAAAAGGCATTTAATACAGCTATTAAAATAGCAAAAATAAATGAGAGTGAATTGATTATTGCACATGTATTTGACATGAACGCTCATGCTTTAGGAATGGTAGATACTAATAGGGGAAAAATGGAGAATATTTTAAAAGAGTATAAATTAAAAGCTGAAGAATATAAAATAAAAAAAGTTCAAACAATTTTGGCAGAAGGAACACCAAAAATAGTTTTAGCAAAAGAAATGCCTAACGAATACTATGTAGATCTAATCATTACTGGAAAAACAGGTTTAAATGTCGTTGAAAGATGGATGTTGGGTAGCGTAAGTGAATATATTATTCGTAATGCTCCATGTGATGTTTTAATAGTACGAAATTTTGAACCTATAATGGAAAATAGTTAAGTTGATAACGGTTTGTGGTAAAAGAAAAAGACTATTAGACTGAATAAGAAGGATCAAATTGGTATTATTATGATGAGAGGAGTGAAGTGAATGATTGGTTTTTTTAGTTCATTAAGTCCGATAGTACAAACGCTATTTGCATCCTTCTTTACGTGGGGAATGACCGCTTTAGTGTTCACAACTAAGAAGGTCAACCAAAAATTAATGGATGGCATGCTTGGGTTTGCCGGAGGCGTAATGATCGCTGCCAGTTTTTGGTCACTTTTAGCGCCAGCTATTTCAATGGCTGAAAGCGGTGAGGAAAGTATTAAAAAAGCTCTCGATCCGCAATCCAAAAAGATTGTGAGTCGAGAGTTCTTTTTTATATTAAACGATGGTTCGTTCTTCTGCAGTTATAAGTGTGATACTAACACCATAATGGTCAGAAATAATTTGATTGTTTTTGCCATTAAAAAAGACTTTTGAGACATCAACTTCAAAGGGGTGATTTGTAAAAATGAAATCGATTCTTAACTTTTCATTATTTTCAGCCCAACCGTCAATATTTTTTTCGACGGTGTACCCTTTATCCCGTTTATCTGCCAGATGGAAAGTATCAAACCAGTCTCTGGTCACTAATTCATAACCTTCATTGATTGTTTGTGCTGGATTATTAAAATCACCCATCAAGTAAATTGGTCCGATCAATGTTTTGAAAAAAGCTGAGCACACTGCCCATTGCTCTTTAAAAGAATCATCTTCATCATTCCACCAACCTAAATGAAGGTTGAAGTACCAGCTGTCTTCAATTTTAACGCCTAATACAGGACGCGTTTTATAATTATCGAACGCTCTGCTTTTGGAAGCATAAAAGGTTTTGATTTCCTGGATCGGATGAAGGCTCAAAAAGGCTAAACCTTCATCATAGATATCGTAGCCAATGTGAGCTGGCTGCCAAGTCCAAACATATCTTAAACCCGCTTGCTCTAATTTTTGCTGTATAAGAAAAGCAAAATTGTTTTGCTTGATTTGGACAGTAGGGTCAGCCGCTTGATAAGCGAACTGATTTGACAGATCAAGAACAGATCCATCGATGGATTGGTTTATTTCTTGGAAAGCAATCACGTCAAATTTATTAGTTAGAATGGTTTCGACAAGCGTATCTAACTTATCATACGGTTTTTCTTCTAACCAACTGTGGGTGTTTAAAGTTAATAATTTCAACTATTAGTCTCCTAAAGCATCCAGGATATCTGACTTCAAGACGTCAGCTTTCGGACCATAGACAGCTTGGATGCCGTTATTTTTTTTGATCAATCCTAAAGCGCCTAGTTTTTTCCAGGCAGGTTCGTCACCGACGATTGCAGGATCTTTTACAGTAACCCGTAAGCGAGTCATACAAGCATCAACATCAGAAATGTTTGTTGGACCTCCTAAAAGAGCGATGATATTTTGAACTTGTGCACTTGCTGCGGGAACAGATTCTCCAGTTGTAACAGCAACCGAATCAGTATCTTCAATAGAAGCTTCATCAATATAGTTGCCTAAACGACCTGGTGTTGCAAAGCTGAAACGACCAATCAAGTAATAAGAAACAAAATAGGCAAGTCCAAAGAAAACAATGCTGCTTAGGACAAAGTTAATGACATCCCACATCAGACCAGCATTGACGGACATTGGGATCCGAGTTAGAAATTCCAAGTTTCCAAACGAATGAACACGTAATGGAATAAGATCAGCTAAAGCGAATGAAAATCCTTGAAGCACGGCATAAACAACATACAATAAAGGTGCCGCAAACATAAACATGAATTCAAGCGGTTCGGTAACACCTGTTAAGAAGACTGCGATAGCTGCTGAGAAAAAGATAGATTTATATTTTTTGCGTTTATCAATATCTGTTCGACGGTACATAGCTAAAGCTACACCCAATAGTGTTCCACTAGCTCCGATCATTTGCCCAACCTTGAAACGAGCAGGAGTGATAGACGTTAATAAATCATTATAAGCCGCCGTATCACCACTATTTTTTAAGTTTACTAAATCACTTACCCAAGCTAACCACAATGGGTCTTGGCCAAAAACTTGAGTGCCAATGTTTGCACCTGTCAAAATCGTATAAGTTCCGCCAAGAGCAGTGTAGTTCACTGGAATGGTCAACATATGATGCAATCCAAAAGGTAACAAGAGACGTTCTAATGTTCCATAAATGAATGGTGCTAGAATAGGAGCTGTGTCGCCAGATGTAGCGATCCATTGTCCAAAGTTGTTGATCCCCGTTTGAACGATTGGCCAAAAAATTGCTAAGCCGATAGAAACGATCACAGACCACAAGATGACTACGAAAGGAACAAAGCGTTTTCCATTAAAGAAGGAAAGAGCTTCTGGTAATTTACGGTAGTTATAGTATTTGTTGAAAACTATCGCTCCAACAAAACCTGAAATGATCCCGATGAAAACACCCATATTTAAGGCAGGAGCACCAAGGACAGATGTAAAGTACCCGTTGACTAAAATTTCTGAACCAAATAAGGTTGTAGTTGTAGCGCCTTCAGTAACCAACATGTCTGCTGATACACCAAAAATAGCACCGGTAGTAACGTTCATTAAAATAAAGGCTAACAATGCGGCAAAAGCTCCACCAGCTCGTTCTTTAGCCCATGATCCCCCAATAGCAGCGGCAAAAAGAATATGTAAATTCCCAATGACACCCCAACCCAAGCTTTCCATCACATTTCCTATGACGGCTAGTAATTGAACATCGCCTCCAAACATGACGATCATTTTTCCGATACTGATCATTAAACCTGCAGCAGGCATAACAGCGATAACGACCATTAAAGCCTTTCCAAGTTTTTGCCAAAAATCAAATGAAAACATTTTCTTCATTTTTGTTCATCTCCTCAAATAGTATAATCAATGCAAACGATTGCTTTGATTATACCCACTAAAAATAGAACTTGCAAGCGATTTCTAGAGAAGTGGACGAAATTAGAATGTTGTTACCGGTAACAGAATATCTCAATGTAACGCCATTTTAGAAAGTTTCATCTATAGTACGTTATAGTAAATAGAAATAGGATTTGCCTTTAAATGAAATTGACAACGCAATCGTTTGCGTTTATGATTGCGGTAGAACATTAAAAAGTCTGCTGTACAGTTTTTAAAATATATGGATCAAGCAGGTCGAGGAGGAAGAAAAATGGGGAATAAACGATTATTTGAATTAGATGAATGGAAAATCACAACACAAACATTAGACAAAAAACAAAGACGATTGCAAGAAAGCTTGACCAGTATTGGAAATGGATATATGGGTATGCGAGGGAATTTTGAAGAACGCTATTCAGGCGATCACCATCAAGGCAGTTATTTAGCAGGTGTATGGTATCCGGATAAAACGCGTGTGGGCTGGTGGAAAAACGGTTACCCTAATTACTTCGGTAAAGTAATCAATTCGATGAACTTTATCCAATTGGACTTGTTTATAGATGGAGAGCCAGTAGATTTATATACTGATACTATTCGTGAATTTGAAATGGAATTAGACATGCAGACGGGGATCTTATCACGCCGGTATATCGTTGAGAAGAACGAGAAGCAAGTACAGGTTGAGGTTGAACGTTTTGTTAGTATAGCTCAAAAAGAATTATGTGCGATTCGGATGAATGTGACTAGTCTGAATGAAGCCGTTGACATACGTTTTGTTCCAGGTCTTGACAGTAATGTTACGAATGAAGATTCAAATTATGAAGAAAAATTCTGGCTTCCAGTAATGGCAGTCAAAGACACATTGATAGTTGAAACAAAACCAAATGATTTTGGAATTGAACAATTTACAGTAGCTGCTACGATGTTAAACCGCACCGTTGGCGTTGAAAAAATCTGTGATACTGTATCGGATATGCGCGTCAATGAGGAGTTTGCTGGGAAATTAGCTGCAGGCGAACAAGCATCTATTGAAAAGTTGGTTATTTTAACAACTTCGCGAGACAGTTCAAAAGAAGAAGTAGGAACACTCAGCCAAGCATTGAGTGCTGACTTAATCCCTTTCTCTTTTGCAGAATTAAGAAAACAACATGCTGAATTATGGAAAAAACGTTGGGCGAAAGCCGATGTGGTCATCGGAGGCGATAGTGCTGCGCAACAAGGGATCCGCTACAATTTATTTCAACTATTCTCAACTTATTATGGTGAAGATGAGCGTTTAAATATTGGACCAAAAGGCTTTACGGGTGAAAAATACGGTGGAGCAACATACTGGGATACAGAAGCGTACGCCGTTCCATTGTACTTAGCTTTGGCTGATCAAAAAGTGGCTAAAAATTTACTGACTTATCGACACAATCAATTGCCACAAGCTGAACACAATGCGCGTCAACAAGGATTAAAAGGAGCACTTTATCCAATGGTAACGTTCACTGGTGTTGAATGCCACAATGAATGGGAGATCACATTTGAAGAAATACACCGTAATGGGGCAATGGCGTATGCTATTTACAATTACACGAATTATACTGGTGATGAAAGTTACTTAGTGGATAAAGGATTAGATGTTTTAGTGGGAATCAGCCGTTTCTGGGCAGATCGTATCCACTATAACCAAGGAAAAGACCGATATATGATGCACGGTGTCACAGGTCCGAATGAATATGAAAATAATGTTAACAACAACTGGTATACAAATACGATGGCAATTTGGACATTGAATTATACGTTGGCGGCTTTAGAGAAAGCTCCAAATAAAAAAGACGCGTTGACTGTAACGGAAGCGGAATTAGATGAATGGAAAGCAATCATTGCAAAAATGTATTATCCATATGACGCTGAAAAAGGCGTATTCATCCAACACGATACCTTTATGGATAAAGATTTGCGTCCAGTTACTGAATTAGCTCCAAGTGATCTGCCATTGAGTCAGAATTGGTCGTGGGATAAAATCTTGCGTTCGCCTTTTATTAAACAAGCCGATGTCTTGCAAGGTATTTATTTCTTTAAAGAAGAATTTACGAAAGAAGAGAAACAGCGTAATTTTGATTTTTATGAACCAATGACCGTTCATGAATCAAGTCTTTCACCAAGTATCCATGCAATTTTAGCAGCAGATCTACACCGAATGGATAAGGCTGTTGAACTTTATGGTCGTTCAGCTCGATTGGATCTAGACAATTACAATAATGATACACAAGATGGGCTGCATATCACATCGATGACGGGTAGCTGGTTAACGATCGTGGAAGGCTTTGCTGGTATGCGGACGGCAAATGAAACATTGGCTTTTGCACCATTATTACCAACAAACTGGACTCATTATGAATTCCATATCAATTATCGAGGACGCTTATTGAAAATCAATGTATCTCAAACGGCTACAATGATTGAATTAGTGACCGGTGAACCGCTAGAAATGAAAGTCTACGAAGAAGTTATTTCATTAAAAAATCAATATACTTGTGTAACAACTACTGCAACAGCAGTAGCAGTAGTGAAATAGGAAGGTGGAAACAAAATGAAAGCTGTATTATTTGATTTAGATGGGATCCTGACAGACACAGCCAATTATCATTATCAAGCATGGAAGGCGTTAGGTGCCGAATTAGGAATTGAAATAGATGAAGCATTCAATGAACAATTGAAAGGCGTCAGCCGAACCGATTCTTTAGCTTTGATCTTAGCTAAAGACGGCTTAGAAGAAAATTTTTCAAATGCAGAAAAAGAGGCTTTAGCAACTAAGAAAAATGATGTCTACAAAAAAATGATTGAGCAAATGTCTGCTGCTGATATCTTGCCTGGAATCAAAACCTTATTGTCTGACCTAAAAGCTAAAGGTATTTTATTGGGGCTGGCTTCAGCAAGTCAAAATGGACCTAATATTTTAGAGAAATTAGGCTTGAAAGATTTCTTCGATACGATCGTAGACCCAGCTAAATTAGCTGCAGGAAAGCCTCACCCAGAAATTTTTGAAACAGGAGCTAAGCAATTGAATGTGTCCGTTCAAGAGTGCATCGGGATCGAAGATGCAGCGGCAGGAGTTCAATCGATCAATAGTGCTGGTATGGCAGCAGTAGCAGTTGGAGATAAAACAACATTGAGAGCAGCTGCTAAAGTTGTTGCTTCGACCAATGAGTTGACTGCAGATTTATTGACCGCTGTTTGGGCAGAGTCTGTTGAAGTTTACTAAAAATCGATTCGGTTGGATAGCCGATCAAGAGGTAACAGAATACCAACTGACTACTACGCAAGGTGCTGTTTTTAAGTGCTTAAATTACGGAGCTATCGTGTCCGGCATTGAAGTACCCGATAAAAACGGGAACTGTGAAAACGTGGTGTTGGGTTTTGATACTCTTGAAGAGTACATTGAGGATTCGCCTTACTTTGGTGCGTTAGTTGGACGAGTAGCCGGACGGATCAAAAACGGAACATGGGAAACCTATAAATTGACTCAAAATGAAGGGCCGCATCATATTCATGGCGGTCAGGCCAATTTCAGTCAAATTATATGGGTCACTGAAGTAAATGAAGCTGCTGATTTTATTGATATTATCTTTACCCATACAAGTCTAGCTGGAGACAACGGGTATCCAGGAAACTTAACGGTAAAAGTGGTTTATCGATGGACTGAAAAGGCGGTTTGGACTATGGATATTCGAGCAGAGACGGATGCAACAACATTGTTCAATCCGACGAACCATACGTATTTCAACTTGAGTGGGTCAGTCAAACGGACTATTTTAAACCATAAATTGCAAATTTCCAGCGCTGTTTATGCTGAAGTTGGAGCTGATAAATGCCCAACAGGAAGGTTGATCCCAGTTGATGGAACACCTTACGATTTTCGAAAGCCCATTTTCATGAGCGAAGCATTAGAAAAACAGCCTGCTGGCTATGACACACCTTTTAAATTAACCACTGGGAACGTTTTGCTTAGTGAACCAGAAAGTGGTCGACAAGTGGCGATTCGTACGACTAGAGAAGCAGTCGTCGTTTTTTCGACAACCGGAATGGATGAAGAATATGTAGTGATGGGCAAAAAAATGTGTAGTCACTTAGGAATTGCTCTAGAAATGCAAGAGCTGCCGGATGCTGTTCATCATCCTCATTTCCAATCAATTGTTTTAAAACCAGGAGAGCAATACTTTTCACAAACAACCTATCATTTTTCTGCTTGACAGTCTTGCTAATCGTTAATTTCTAACTTATGATAAGAGAAAGAAACAAAACAATACAGGTTGAGGGAGTGAGCAGATGGCGATCACAATTAAAGATGTTGCAAAAAAAGCAGGTGTGGCGACCTCAACCGTTTCTCGAACGATTCAAGATCATTCAAGTATTAGTGAAAAAACGAAGAAAAAAGTTCGTTTGATAATGAAAGAACTTGGGTATCAACCTAATTTGGCCGCACGAGGATTAGTGAATCAAAACACCCATACGATTGGAATTGTTTTGCCTGTATCGGACGGTTTAGTCTTTCAAAATCCTTTCTTCTTAGAAATGATTCGCGGTATCAGTAAGACTTGTAATGAAAAAAAATACATGGTAGCTATTGCTTCAGGGACAACAGAAGAAGAATTATTAGAAAGTATTCGAATGATGGCAAAAGGTGGTCGAGCAGACGGTTTTATCGTCTTGTATTCTAAAAAAGAAGATCAAGTGATCGATTATTTGTATCAGGAGAAATTGAATTATGCCATTATTGGAAAACCTTATCAGCATGAAAATGAAATCTTATATGTCGATAACGATAACCAATTAGCCGGAAAAGATGCAACAAATTATGTGATTGAGTTAAATCATCAAAAGATTGCCTATATTTGTAACGACATGGATGAAATGGTTACAGCTGAACGTTTATCGGGCTACCAACAGGCTCTGAGGGCAGCGAATATAGCCATTGATCCAACTTATGTTATCGCAGAAGCCTTTAAAGGAACAGAGTATAAACAGCGATTGGCAGCATTATTTCTTGCTGAGGAACATCCCACAGCAGTAGTAGCGAGTGATGATATAGTAGCCATGAGTCTAAGTAATTTTTTGAAAGATATTGGATTATCGGTGCCAAATGATGTTTCGATTATTAGTTTCAATAATTCTATTTTTGCTGAAATGATCCAACCAGCGTTAACTTCGATCGACGTCCACATTGACTATTTGAGCAGTCAGGTAGTGGAAAAATTGGTTGAATTTATCGAAGGCAGACAAACAATAGCAATGAAAGTTATCTTACCGCACAAGATCATTGAACGAGATTCGTGCAAAAGTAGAACAGAATAAAACCAAAAAAGGACATTCTTATCTGAAGAGGCTGCTGAAAAAGTCAGATAGAAATATCTGGCTTTTTTGCTATTCATCGAATAGGACAAGCAGTATAATGAAAGAAAAAATGGGGTGACGAGGATGTTACGTAAACAAGTATCACAAAATTCTAGTCCGTACCGTCAACTGTATGATATTTTAGTCC
>NZ_JAGGRF010000007.1:0-46958 GCF_018612935.1 Carnobacterium sp. ISL-102
ACTTTTTCAGCAGCCTCGAAAAATGGTGTTGACACTTTATAAAGAAATTTCTTCTGGAATAACGGGTCTGCTTGTGGAGAACGAGGGATAAGAGATGAATGAGAGCCATCTTATTGAGTAAACGATTAGCGGATGATGAAGATTTATTGAAAAGGTCAAGATGACTATACATGAAACACCCGGAGTGTTATAATTAGTAAGATGGAATAAAAAGTACCAAAAGAAAGAGGCGAATAAGATGGTAGATAGTCTACAATTAGTCATTCTTACTGGAATGAGTGGAGCAGGTAAAACAGTGGCAATGCAAAGTTTTGAGGACATGGGTTATTTTTGTGTCGATAACATGCCGCCAAGCTTATTACCTAAATTTTGGGAACTAGTTAAAGAATCAGGAAAATTAACAAAAATTGCTTTAGTGATCGATTTACGTTCGAGAGCTTTTTTTGAAGAAATTGTAAAAGCTTTAGAATCAATGGATAATACATCTCTTGTCACGACAAAAATCGTCTTTTTAGATGCTAGTGATGAGGAATTGGTGTCTCGTTATAAAGAAACCCGTCGAACACACCCGTTAGCAATGAGCGGGCGCGTTATCGTAGGCATAAAAAAAGAGCGAGAATTATTAGAAGAAATAAAAGGTCGGGCGCAAATTGTTATCGATACTTCGAAATTAACACCGCGTCAATTAAGAGAAAAAATCAATAGTGATTTTAAAACGGCTGATACTGAGCTATTTAGAATTGAAATGGTCTCATTTGGATTTAAATATGGATTACCTATTGATGCAGATGTCGTTATGGATGTTCGCTTTTTACCTAATCCTCATTACATTGATAATTTGAGACCGTTGACCGGGGTGGATAAGCCTGTATATGACTACGTGATGAAACAGCCAGAAACGGAAATGTTTTACCGTAAATTCACAGATTTATTGGAGTATATTTTACCAGGTTACAAAAAAGAAGGTAAAAATAATGTAACGATCGCCATTGGCTGTACAGGTGGGAGACACCGTTCAGTAGCTTTAGTAGAACGCATTGCACAAAAAATTAAAATTGATGGCTATCCAGTTCATATTACTCATCGAGATAAAGGAAAGGTTAAAGAATCGGTGAATCGTTCATGATACAAGAAAGAAAAAAAAACAGGCCTAAAATAGTTGTCATTGGCGGAGGTACTGGGTTACCTGTTATTCTGAAGGGCCTTAAATCAAAGCAAGCAGATCTAACGGCGGTTGTAACAGTAGCTGATGATGGAGGAAGCAGTGGAACACTGAGGAATTATGCCAATATTGTTCCGCCAGGAGATATTCGCAATGTTTTAATTTCACTCTCCAATATTCCGATATCACAAAAAGATATATTTCAATATCGATTTGATACGCATGATAATTTTTTAGCCGGACATTCAATAGGGAATTTAATTATTGCTGCAATGTCCGAAATGAGAGGAAGTATTTTTGAAGCAATCCAATTATTGTCTAAAATGATGATGGTAGATGGCCATGTTTATCCAGCGGCAGAAGAAGCTTTGATTTTGCATGCTATTTTTGAAGATGGATCTAAAATAGCAGGAGAATCTAAAATTGCAATCGAAAGAAAAAAAATAGAACGAGTGTATATAACGACAGCAGAAGATGACCACGCAGCCAAAGCTTCTAGAAAAGTGATTGCTGCTATTCATGATGCAGATATGGTTGTATTAGGTCCGGGAAGCTTATTTACGAGTATTTTACCTAATTTAATGATTGAAGATTTAGGGAAAGCAGTCACAGAAACAAAAGCAAAAGTAGTCTACATTTGTAACATAATGACTCAATTAGGTGAAACAGAGAATTTTACTGATGCAGATCATGTCAGCGTATTGCATAAGCACTTGGGTGAAAAATTTATTGATACAGTTTTGGTCAATATCGGTGAAGTACCAGAAAATTATATCGATGCTGAACGCTACAATGAATATTTAGTACAAGTAACACATGATTTTAAAAAACTTGCTGAGGAAGTTCCTTCTATTATATCGGATGATTTTCTTGAATTAAGAGATCAAGGAGTTTTCCACAATAGGGAAAAAGTTGTGGATGAATTATTTAAAATAGCTTTCGATAATAGACGGCTAGAAAAAAAAAATAGTTAGTAAATCAATTGAAAAAAGAAAGGAGGCTATTATATGTCTTATGCTTCAGAAGTGAAGAAAGAATTAACGCAATTAGAAGTTCACAGAGAGCATGCTAAAGCTGAATTAGCTGCGTTGATTCGTATGAATGGAACAGTTGGTTTGGTCGACAAAAAATTTATTTTAAATATTCAAACTGAAAATGCAGCAATTGCACGTAGAATTTATGTTTTATTAAAAGATCATTTTGATGTTGAAAGTGAACTGTTAGTTCGCCGGAAGATGAAATTAAAAAAAAATAATGTTTATGTCGTACGATTAAAACATGGAACTCAAGAAGTTCTTTCAGATTTATCAATTATGGAGGGAATGTTTTTGCATAGCCATGTTTCAGATGAAGTGATAGGCAATACACAAAAAGTCAAATCTTATCTACGCGGCGCATTTTTAGCGGGAGGATCGGTCAATAATCCAGAAACGAGTCGTTACCATCTTGAAATCTACTCAAGTTACGAGGAACATAATGATGATATCTGTCAAATGATGAATCAATTTAATATGAATGCTCGCACATTAGAAAGACGTAATGGATACATCACCTATTTGAAAGAAGCAGAAAAGATTGCCGATTTTTTAGCCTTGATTGGGGCAACTAGTGGTATGCTTAAATTTGAAGATGTTCGTATTATCAGAGATATGAGAAATTCGGTCAATCGTTTAGTTAACTGCGAAAATGCTAATTTAAATAAGACGATCGATGCTGCAGGTAAACAAATCGAAAGTATCAAGTTTATTGATGCTAGAATTGGATTAGATAAGATTCCAGTAAAATTAAGAGAAATCGCGCTTGTTCGTTTAGAAAATCCAGAAGTAACTTTAAAAGAATTAGGAGAAATGATCCCGAGTGGAACGATCAGCAAGTCTGGGATCAATCATCGATTACGTAAGTTAAACGAAATGGCAGAAAAATTAAGATCTAAAGACCTTGCGAAAACTGACAAAAGGAACTGAAAAAATTAAAACAAATGAATCTATTCAGTAAAGCAAAAAAATCTCTTTACGAGAGAATTCATGCGTCGTTAGTCCGGAAGTTCTGCTTGTCTTTTTATTATAACTGGGCTACACTATAATAGTTGGTATTTTGCTAACATCAGAGAATAGTGGACCCTTCATTAGGTTAGCATTATTGTAGTAGTAGTCCCCTTAGTGTAATGGATATCACGTAAGATTCCGATTCTTAAAATGGGGGTTCGATTCCCTCAGGGGGCATTTTTGTGATTAGAGCAAAACTTCTAATCACTTTTTTTTATCAAAAAAATAACGAACAAAAAAATTGACCTTCATTGACCAATGGAGTAGAATACAGTTAGTAATGTATTGAGTCGATGTTTAGTCACTTAAAAGTAGTAAACAATTGAGGAGGAAGCAAATTATGAACTTAGTCCCTACAGTAATCGAACAGTCATCAAGAGGTGAACGTGCCTATGATATTTATTCTCGTCTTTTAAAAGACCGTATTATTATGTTAAGTGGTCCAGTAGATGATGATCTTGCAAATGCTGTAATCGCTCAGCTGTTATTTTTAGATGCACAAGATTCTGAAAAAGATATTTATATTTACATCAATTCACCAGGAGGCAGTGTAACTGCTGGATTAGCGATTTTCGATACAATGAACTTTATCAAAGCAGATGTACAAACGATCGCAATGGGTATGGCTGCTTCAATGGGAAGTTTCTTATTAACAGCTGGTACAAAAGGTAAACGTTATGCTTTGCCAAATGCTGAAATCATGATCCATCAACCATCAGGTGGTTCGCAAGGACAAGCAACAGAAATCGAAATTGCTGCTCGTCATATTTTGAAAACACGTGAACGCTTGAATAAAATTTTATCAGAACGTACAGGACAACCAATTGAAGTTATCCAAAGCGATACAGATAGAGACAATTATATGTCTGCAGAAGATGCAAAAGCATATGGTTTGATTGACGAAATTATGGAAAATAGTGCTGCTTTAAGCAAATAAGCAGAAACAATCTATATGAGTAAACTAATTGAAGAATAAAATAAAAAAAAGATTGGAGCAACTCTCCAATCTTTTTTTTATTGATAGCCTTTTTAAAAAAATAAGCCAAATCCTTTTAATTGACTTACTATAATCTGTATAATGAAAATAATTAGCGAATAAGGGAGGACTTTTAATGGATGTCAGCAATATAAAATCGGACAAGGTCAATACAACCAATGGAATTAAGGTTGGAAGTGAAAGTGCTCCAGTTAAAGTAATCGAATTTATTAACTTGGCATGCCCGTATTGTAAAATATGGTATGAGGATTCAAAAGATCTATTAACTGAGTATGTCTTTGCAGGTAAAGTACAGCGAATCATCAAACATTTTGATAAAGAAACAGCGGGGTTAAGAAAAGGAAATGTTCTGCATCAATATTTAGACTACTCTGATCCTGAGAAGGCACTTGAAGAAATAGATTTCTTTTTTGCTCACCAAAAAGAGTGGGGAAGATTAACAAATTCTGATGAGATCGCAGCATATGCAGTCGAAAAAAGAAACTTAACGCTTCAATCAAATGGAACTAAGGCTAAAGAAATCGTACAAGAAGCAAACGGAGCAGAGGTTGTATTGGTTCCTACAGTTTTTATTGAAGAAGATATTTTTGATGAGAATATCAAACAACAAGAACTTAAAGGCTTGATCGAAGCGCGTATTGAACAAGTGTAGAAGTTGAGAACAGTATTTTTTTGTGAAAAAGACATAATTCATTCAAACTTTCTTTGTGTAATTTAATGAAAAACTTAGAAACATAATAGTTGAAAGATAATCGGATAACTGTTACAATAATTGATGTGAGAGATGGTAATAGTGCTTTTCAGTACTATTGATTAATGATAATAAAACAGAACCAGGAAACTGATAGTTTAATTTTCATTTTGATTCTCTTGTTTTTTTAAGTAACAAGGGTCGCCAAACGACTAACGCGGTCACAAAGCGTCCAACGTAGAAAGAGGTCGCTCATGCAAAGCGTAGTATCCGTTATTGAAGAAGTCATTCCAGACATCATGTATACACTTCAGAATCGTTACCATATTTTGCGCAATGTTTTTTTATTAGGTCCGGTGGGCAGAAGAGTTTTAGCTGATCGTATGGGAATCACAGAACGTGTTTTACGTACAGAATCAGAGGGCCTTAAGAAGCAAGGGCTAATAAAAACTTCAAAAATGGGAATGGAATTAACTGAAAAAGGCGAAACCGTTTACCACCAATTAGACCAATTAATGGGTCAATTATTGGGAATGAGAGAGAAAGAAAAACAACTTGCCTCTTATTTGGAAATAGAACAATGTGTGATAATTTCCGGTGATATAGACGATCAGCCAAAATTACGTGAGGAAATAGGCCGTGCTGCAATGGAAGCTTTGAACTTTTTGCTTCCGGAAGGTGATAATATTATTGCTGTAATGGGCGGTACAACTATGGCAGAAGTGGCAAATCAAATGAATGAAACTCTTTCTCGAAAAAGAAAGCTGCTGTTTGTTCCAGCTCGAGGCGGCTTAGGAGAATCACTTAATATACAAGCGAATTCGATAACTTCTTTGATGGCACAAAGGGCAGGCGGCGAAAACCGTGTTCTGTATGTTCCGGAACAAGTAAGTGAAGAAACATATAAACCGCTCTTACAAGAACCTGGGATCAAAAAAACGCTTAAGTTAGTAAATGATGCGAATTGTGTTTTGTTTGGCATCGGTAATGCAAAGCTTATGGCGGAACGCAGAGGAATGAATGAAGATGTTCTAGCTCTGATTAAAAATAAAGCGGCAGTTGGAGAAGCGTTTGGAGAATTTTACGATCAGTCTGGTGAAGTGGTATATAAAATACCCCGAATTGGAATGCAGTCAAAAAACCTGGCAAACATTGCTAGTGTGATTGCTGTAGCTGGCGGAAAATCCAAAGCTAAAGCAATTGAAGCTTACATGAAAAAAGCACCCGGTCATACGTGGTTGATCACAGATGAAGGTGCTGCTAATGAGATTTTAACAGGGATAACCCTTTAAAATAAATTTATTGTATGATTCCTAAAGGAGGAAATATATTTATGACAGTTAAAGTAGGTATTAATGGTTTTGGACGTATTGGACGTCTTGCATTCCGTCGTATTCAAGAATTAGAAGGTATCGAAGTGATTGCGGTTAACGACTTAACAGAACCAAACATGTTAGCTCATTTACTAAAATATGATACAACACAAGGCCGTTTCAATGGTGAAGTTGAAGTTAAAGAAGGCGGATTTACAGTTAATGGTAAAGACGTTAAAGTTTTAAGCAACCGTAACCCACAAGAACTTCCATGGGGAGAACTTGGAGTTGACATCGTATTAGAATGTACTGGTTTCTTCACTACTCAAGAAGCTGCTGAATTACACATCAAAGCAGGAGCTAAAAAAGTTGTTATCTCTGCACCAGCAACTGGTGACATGAAAACAATCGTTTACAATGTAAACCACAAAACTCTTGACGGTTCTGAAACAGTTATCTCTGGTGCTTCATGTACTACTAACTGTTTAGCTCCTATGGCTAAAGTATTGAATGACAAATTCGGTATTGAATTAGGCCTAATGACAACTATCCACGCTTACACAGGTGACCAAAACACATTAGATGCTCCACATGCAAAAGGCGATTTCCGTCGTGCTCGTGCTGCAGCAGCTAACATCATTCCTAACACAACTGGTGCTGCAAAAGCAATCGGCGAAGTATTACCAGAATTAAAAGGTATATTAGATGGAGCTGCACAACGTGTGCCAGTTGCAGCTGGTTCATTAACTGAATTACAAACTGTATTAAAAACGAAAGTAACTGCTGAAGAAATTAATGCAGCAATGAAATCAGCTTCTGACGAATCTTACGGATATACTGAAGACCCAATCGTTTCTTCTGATATCTTAGGTATGTCATTTGGTTCATTATACGATGCAACTCAAACAAAAGTTATCACTGTTGGTGACAAACAACTTGTTAAAACTGTTGCTTGGTATGACAACGAAATGTCATATACTTCACAATTAATTCGTACTCTAGAATACTTTGCTAAATTAGGTTAATCTTTAACGAGAGACTTGAATTAGGATAGAAATAGTAAAAAGCGGGGAGGCAACGCGCTTCCTCGCTTTTATTTTTTCAAAAATTAATATTTATAGATAATTGCTCTTCAGAGGAGGAACCTTCATGGTGAAAAAAGTTGTAACTGATTTAGATTTAAAAGGTAAAAAAGTTTTGGTTCGTGCGGACTTTAATGTGCCAATGAAAGACGGCGTTATTACTAATGACAACCGTATTCAAGCAGCATTACCAACTATCCAATATGTGATCGAACAAGGTGGAAAAGTTATTTTGTTCTCTCACTTAGGTAAAGTGAAAACAGAAGAAGACAAAGCTGGCAAAAGTTTACGTCCTATCGCTGAACGTTTAGGCGAATTATTGAAAAAAGACGTTACATTTGTACCTGAAACACGCGGTGAAAAATTAGAAAATGCTATCGACCAATTAAATGCTGGCGATGTATTAGTATTTGAAAACACACGTTTTGAAGATGTTGATGGTAAAAAAGAAAGCAAAAATGATCCTGAACTTGGCAAATACTGGGCAAGCTTAGGCGACGTTTTTGTCAATGATGCATTTGGTACGGCTCATCGTGCACATGCTTCTAACGTAGGAGTTGCTTCAAATCTTGAAACAGCTGCTGGTTTCTTAATGGATAAAGAAATCAAATTTATCGGTGGCGCAGTTGACGAACCTAAACGTCCTTTTGTAGCTATCTTAGGTGGCGCAAAAGTCAGCGATAAAATTGGTGTTATTGAAAATCTATTAAGCAAAGCGGATAAAGTTCTTATCGGCGGCGGAATGACTTACACTTTTTATGCTGCAAAAGGCATTGAAATCGGTAAATCATTAGTCGAAGAAGATAAAATTGAATTAGCTAAAAGCTTGATCGAAAAAGGCGGAGATAAATTAATCTTGCCAATCGATTCAATTACATCTCCAGAATTCAGTAATGATACACCAACTGAAATTCATGAAGGTGCTGTACCGGCTGATCAAATGGGACTTGATATTGGACCAAAAACAACTGCACTATTCACTAAAGAATTACAAGGTGCTAAAACAGTTGTATGGAATGGACCAATGGGCGTATTTGAAATGTCTAACTTTGCTGAAGGAACAATTGGTGTTTGCGAAGCAATTGCTAACTTAACTGAAGCAACTACTATTATTGGTGGAGGAGACTCTGCAGCAGCAGCAATGCAATTAGGTTTTGCAGAACAATTCACTCACATCTCTACAGGTGGCGGAGCATCATTAGAATACCTTGAAGGCAAAGAACTTCCAGGTGTATCATCTATTTCAAATAAATAATTCATTTTAATTAGAGAAAGGAAGTTATGTTATGCGTAAACCAATTATTGCAGGTAACTGGAAAATGAACAAAACAGCTGCTGAGGCTGCTGAATTTGTTGAGGCTGTTAAAACAAAAATCCCTTCTTCTGAAAAAGTAGATTCAGTTGTTGGAGCTCCTACTTTATTTTTACAATCTTTAGTTAAAGCTTCAGAAGGAACAGAATTAAGAATTGCTGCTCAAAACAGTTATTTTGAAGGAGCTGGAGCATTCACAGGCGAAACTAGCCCTGTAGCTTTAGGCGATCTAGGAGTAGACTACGTTATCATCGGTCATTCTGAACGTCGTGAAATCTTCCATGAAACTGATGAAGAAATCAATAAAAAAGCACATGCTGTTTTTAAAAATGGTATGATTCCAATCATTTGCTGTGGTGAAACGTTAGAACAACGCGAAGCTGGAGAAACAAATGAATGGGTTAGTGGTCAAGTTAAAGCAGCAATCGCTGGCTTAACAAAAGGTCAAGTAGCCGCATCTGTTATTGCTTACGAACCTATCTGGGCAATTGGAACTGGTAAATCATCAACTTCCAAAGATGCAAACGACACGTGTGCCGTTATTCGTCAAACAATTGCAAAAGCAGTTTCTCAAGATGTTGCTGATGCTGTACGTATTCAATACGGCGGCAGTGTAAAACCTGAAAATATTGCTGAATACATGGCTGAGTCAGATATTGATGGAGCTTTAGTAGGAGGAGCAAGCTTAGAAGCAGAATCGTTCTTAGCACTATTGGAGGCTGTTAAATAATGACAAAATCACCAGTAGCCATCATCATTCTTGATGGATTAGGATGTCGTAGTGAAGTTATGGGTAACGCAGTAGCTCAAGCTAAAAAACCAAATCTTGATCGTCTTTTAGAAAAATACCCCCATGGTACATTAAAAGCGTCTGGTTTAGATGTAGGTCTTCCAGAAGGACAAATGGGGAATTCTGAAGTAGGACATACAAATATTGGAGCTGGACGAATTGTCTACCAAAGCTTAACACGCATTGATAAAGCAATTATGGACGGCGATTTCCAAACAAATCCTGTTTTAAGCGGTGCAATGGAAAGTACGATCAAACAGCAATCTAATTTGCATTTGTTCGGACTTTTATCAGATGGTGGAGTGCATAGCCATATCAATCATTTGATTTCATTGATCAAAACAGCTAAAGAAAAAGGTGTGCCAAATATCTATGTACATGCTTTCTTAGATGGCCGTGATGTTGCACCTGACTCTGGTATCAATTATGTTAAACAATTAGAAGAAGCTATCATGGAAATTGGAGCAGGCGAAATTGCGACTGTTTCTGGCCGTTTCTATGCTATGGACCGCGATAAACGTTGGGAACGTGTAGAAAAAGCTTATAACGCTATAGCTCATGGTGAAGGCGTTAAGGCTTCTAATGCATTAGAAGCTGTACAAGCAAGCTACGACAATGAAAAATTTGACGAGTTTGTTATGCCGACCGTTATTGAGAAAGACGGAAAACCAGTTGCAACTTTACAAGATAATGATTCAATCATTTTCTTTAACTTCCGTCCTGACCGTGCGATCCAATTGTCAAATGCTATAACAGATGATGAATGGGAATTCTTTGATCGTGGACAAAGAGCACAAAATCTTAAACTTGTTACAATGACTATGTATAATCCTAGTATCAAAGCTGAAATAGCTTTCCCACCAATCGCTTTAAAAAATGTTGTCGGGGAAGTTCTTTCAAATAAAGGACTCACTCAATTACGTATTGCGGAAACTGAAAAGTATCCACACGTTACATTCTTTATGAATGGCGGACGTAATGAAGAGTTCCCAGGTGAAAATCGTATCTTGATCCCATCTCCAAAAGTGGAAACATATGATTTGAAACCTGAAATGAGTATTTATGAAGTTACAGATGCATTAGTGGCAGATATTGAAGCCGACAAACACGACGCAATTATCTTAAACTTTGCAAATCCGGATATGGTTGGACATTCAGGCATGCTTGAACCAACGATCAAAGCGGTCGAAGCTGTTGATGAAAACCTAGGTCGTGTGGTAGATGCAATCACTGCTAAAGGCGGACATGCAATTATCTTTGCTGACCACGGTAATGCAGAAACAATGCTTACACCTGAAGGCAAACCGCATACTGCACACACTACCGTACCAGTCCCTGTAATTGTAACTAAAGAAGGCGCAACATTACGCGAAGGCGGACGCTTAGCTGATATCGCACCAACAATGTTAGACCTATTAAATATTGAAAAACCAGTTGAAATGACTGGCGTATCGTTGATTCAAAAATAAAATCAAATCAAATCAATAGAACGTCATATTGAAAGACAACCCATGTAAAAGCTGCAGACTTTGCATGAATTCTTTTGATAAAATAATTTTAAAAATAAATAGTCAAATAAAACTTAAATTGTTTGCATTTGACAGCTAAACTCATTAAAATAAGGCCATGGGCAAAGCCCTGGCACTAAAAATTTTTTATACTAAAAGGAGAGAAATTAAATGCCATTTATTACAGATATTTTAGCTCGCGAAGTATTAGATTCACGCGGTAACCCAACAATCGAAGTAGAAGTTTACACAGAAAGCGGAGCATTTGGCCGTGGAATGGTTCCATCAGGAGCTTCAACAGGAGAACATGAAGCAATTGAATTACGTGACGGAGACAAATCTCGTTACCTTGGAAAAGGTGTTTTAAAAGCAGTAGATAACGTAAATAACATCATCTCTGAAGCTCTTATCGGTTTTGACGTTCGCGATCAAATGGCAATCGACAAAACAATGATTGAATTAGACGGAACTCCAAACAAAGCTAAATTAGGCGCTAACGCTATCTTAGGTGTTTCTATCGCTGTAGCACGTGCTGCTTCTGATTACCTAGATGTTCCTTTATACCAATACCTAGGTGGATTCAATACTAAAGTATTGCCAACACCTATGATGAACATCATCAATGGTGGTTCACATGCTGACAACAGCATCGACTTCCAAGAATTCATGATCATGCCTGTAGGAGCTCCTACATTCAGAGAAGCTTTACGTATGGGTGCTGAAGTATTCCATGCATTAGCTGGAATCTTGAAAGCAAAAGGATTAGCTACTTCAGTTGGTGATGAAGGTGGATTCGCTCCAAACCTAAGTTCTAACGAAGAAGGTTTCGAAGTTATTATCGAAGCAATCAAAAAAGCTGGTTACAAACCTGGTGAAGACGTTATGCTTGCAATGGATGCTGCTTCAGCAGAATTCTACAACAAAGAAAAAGGTGTTTACGACTTAGCTAGTTCAGGCGAAGGCGAAAAAACAGTTGATGAAATGATTGAAATTTACAAAAACTTGGTTGAAAAATACCCAATTATCTCTATCGAAGATGGATTAGATGAAAATGACTGGGAAGGTACTAAAAAATTAACTGAGATCTTAGGCGATAAAGTTCAATTAGTTGGTGACGATCTATTCGTTACAAACACTGAAAAATTAGCTAAAGCAATTGATATGGGAGTTGCAAACTCTATTCTTATCAAAGTTAACCAAATTGGTACATTGACTGAAACATTCGATGCTATCGAAATGGCTAAAAAAGCTGGCTACACTGCAGTAGTTTCTCACCGTTCAGGTGAAACTGAAGATTCAACAATTGCTGATATTGCAGTTGCAACAAATGCTGGACAAATCAAAACAGGTTCTCTTTCAAGAACTGACCGTATTGCTAAATACAACCAATTGTTACGTATCGAAGATCAATTAGGCGACTTAGCAGTATACGAAGGTAAAAAAGCTTTCTACAACCTAAAAAACAAATAAGAATTTAAGTAAATTAAATTTTTAAATAGAGGAACACTTCATTAGTTGAGGCAACGCAACTAATGAAGTGTTTTTATTATTAATGAACTATGATCTTTGGTATTGTTAGATCAGTTAAATAAATTATAGAATCAGATAGTCTAATGGCTTTTACGCAAGCAAATTTGTCCGTTTCAGAAAAAAATTAAAGCATTAACACTATTAGTCAACTAACTTTTTATTAAAAGTGAACAAAAAATGGACAATGAAATCATCTTTTGATACACAAATTTTACTGTATCAAAAATAATGATACAAATTGCTTTATTTATGATAAAATGTAAGCGATTAAGACTAAAAGAAAGCAGGTGACTAAATGAAAAGAAAAGATTTAGTTTATCAGTTTGTTAAAAATCATACTGAAAACCTTACCAGTGATGAAATAGAATTCGGATCAGGGATGACTACCATTGAAATTTCTGATGCGTTAAATATTATTCGCAATAATGTGAGCAAAGAGTTGAATCTTTTAGTTCGTGAAGGAAAGATAGTTAAACTTGAAGGAAGACCTGTGCGATATGCTGATAGCAGTTGCTTAAAATGGAAACCTTTATCTAAAATCGTAAAATCTTATAAAGATGAAACATTAGTCAAAGAACAGGTAATGGAACAACAAAATGACGCTATAAAAAATGATCATAATTTATTTGAGTACATGATTGGTTCGAATGGCAGCTTGAAAAATCAAATGGAACAAGCAAAGGCAGCTATTTTTTATCCTCCTAAAGGATTAAATAGTTTAGTTATCGGTCCAACTGGATCCGGCAAGACCTTTTTTGCTAATGCTATGTATCAATACTCACAGGATAAGGGGATCATTGAGCCAAGTCAATCTATGATTATTTTTAATTGTGCAGACTATTCGCAAAATCCGCAATTACTGATGTCTCATCTCTTTGGACATGCTAAGGGAGCATATACTGGAGCTACAGAAGCAAAAGATGGATTGTTGCTGAAAGCCGATAATAATATGCTGTTTTTAGATGAAATACATCGGTTGCCTCCTGAAGGACAAGAAATGCTTTTTTATTTTATGGATACCGGAACATTTCAGCCAATGGGTGAAACAGATAAACGCTATTCGGCTAAAGTCAGAATTATTTGTGCAACAACTGAAGACCCTAATTCGGCATTATTAAAAACTTTCGTAAGACGTATTCCTATTACGATCCAGCTGCCAGCATTCAATGATCGACCGGCTAAAGAACGCATTCAATTACTCAAATTATTGTTGTCTATTGAAGCAAAACGGATCGATAAACGAATCGTTGTAGAAGAGAATGTTGTCAAAGCGTTACTTGGAAGTGTTACTTATGGAAATATTGGTCAATTAAAATCAAGTATTCAATTGGCTTGTGCTAAAGCCTTCTTAAATAGTATGGATAACAATGAAGAGATGCTGATCAATATGGAAGGCTTAACGGGTGAATTGCAAGAAGGATTGATCAATATTGCGAGGAACCGAGATGAATTGAATGAAATATCCAATTATCTTGAACCCTGTATGACCATCCATCCAAAAGATTCTGTTTATATTTTAGATAAAGATTCTTATGAATTGCCGTTTAATTTATACGAGATCATTGGAGATAAAGCAGTAATGCTCAAAGATGAAGGGTTAACACAAGAAGATATTGAAAATTTTATTACGACAGATATAAATCTCCATTTGAAATCTTTCTATAAAACCAATCAATTGATCCCGAACAATGAACACAATTTAAGAGACATTGTTGAACAAGAAGTCATCACATTAACAAAAGAAGTTTGGAAAATGGCAGAAGAACATTTAGGCTATAATTTTAAAGAGAACTTTTTATACGCAATGAGCTTGCATCTTAGTTCATTCATCAAACGTTCAAAAGAAGGTTTTGTCCAAATAAAACAAAATAGTGAATTAGATAAATTGATTTTAAATTATCAAAAGGAATATGAAGTAGCCATTATTATTAAAAATCATATGAAAGATAACTACCAAATTATTGTTCCAGAAGTAGAGTGCTGGTATTTGACGATGCTGCTTGTATCTTTAAAAGAACAAAATAACTTGGGTGATGTTGGGATAGTTGTTGCTGCACACGGCCAATCAACCGCTACGAGCATGGTTCAAGTGGTATCAAAATTATTAGATGTTAAAAACATTGAAGCTGTTGATATGCCATTAGAAATGAGCCCGCAACAAGCGTATAAATTGGTATTAGAAGCCATTCGAAATGTTAATGAAGATAAAGGTGTGTTACTGCTAGTTGATATGGGCTCGCTAACCACGTTTGGTGTAAAAGCTATGCGGGAAACCGATATTCTAATACAAACACTAGACATGGTGACGACTCCGCTTGTATTGGAAGCTGCGCGTAAAACATCCTTAATGGATAACCAATTAGATGAAGTTTATTGGTCTTTGAAGAATTTTAGAGGATACAGTAACCTTCCAGAAGAGAAACCGTTTAGTTTGACAGCACCTCAACAGCAAAAAATCAATAAACCTAAAGCTATTATTACGATTTGTTCAACGGGTGAAGGAACAGCTGTACGAATAAAACAACGTGTAGAAAGTGTATTGGAAGATTTTATAGATGAAACGATTGAAATTTTTTCAATCTCATTAGTTGGTATAGAGGAAGAAGTTACAAAAATTTCGCAAAACTATCAAGTGTTGGCGACTGCTGGAGTTGCAAAGACATCCTTAAATGTTCCACATCTTTCCTTAGAAGAATTATTTCAGTCTTCAGGAGATGAAAAAGTTAAACAAGTTATTCTAGAGCAGCAATATGCTGAAGGAAATTATGCTGAATCAATGGACACGAAACAACTTTGTGAAGAGTATCTAGCTACTTATTTCACTTTCCTAAATCCACGTAAATTTATTAATATATTATGGGACTACACAGAAATCATTGAAGAAAAACTGAATAAAACACTTAGCAATAGCGTTCAAATAGGGTTATTGATGCATATGGCTGGAGTAATCGAACGCGTTTTATTTAGAGATCCGCTCAATCAGCCAGAAGAAGAAATCGATAAAACCTCTATCTATTACCAAGCTATCAAAGATGCAAATCTATTGCTTGAATCAAAATTAAATATGAGTATTCCAGATTCAGAATTGTTTTATATTGTTAAAATAGTTGATGCATAAAATGAATCAACTTAAAGTAGAAATACGATCAGCCTGCTAAGGTACTTGTGATTTTAGAAGATGATGTACGAGGAGAATAGATAAGAATGCCTATGGAAATTCGTTTAGTTCGTATCGATGATCGGTTGATTCATGGTCAGGTTGCAACAGTATGGGCGAAAGTGACAAAAGTAAACCGTATTCTAGTGGTCAGTGATGAGGTAGCAAAAGACACATTAAGAAAAACATTACTAAAACAAGCGGCCCCCCTAGGTGTCATTGTAAATGTGATCACTATTGATAAAATGATCTCGATTTTTAATGATCCTAAATTCAATGATTTTAAATCAATGTTGTTGTTTACAAGTCCGCGTGATGTAAGAAGAGTAGTAGAAGGCGGAGTTAAACTTGATACCATCAATATTGGAGGGATGAGTTTCTCAGACGGTAAAAAAATGATCACAAATGCAGTTGCGGTAAATAGCGAAGATATAAAAGACTTGAAATATTTAAATGAACAAGGAATTAAATTAGAAATCCGTAAAGTAGTGGCAGATAATAAGGTATATATGATGGATTTATTGAAAAAAGAAAAAATGATTTGAAATTTTTAACAGTCAACTATAGTGACGACACCAGCAAAAAAAATCATCCGCAAAATAGAGTCGATTCCGATCAATGTTATCAAGTAGATTGGTTGTATATAGCCTTTAAAGCGACTGAAAGAATAAGGAAACTGTAAGATAAGAACTTCACTTATTTTCTAGTAATTTGCTGAGTTTTATGTTAGAGTTAGGGGTAGAAGAAACGTTAGACAGGAGGGCAATGAAATTGTACGATACACTTTTAATTGCTGAGCTAATTATTTCAGTTATACTCATCATTGTAGTAACTATGCAACCTTCAAAAACAAATAATGCTGCTAGTGCATTTACTGGTGGAGCTGAACAATTATTTGGAAAACAAAAAGCACGCGGATTCGAGGCAGTATTGCAACGTACTACCGTATTACTAGGGATCTTATTTTTTGCATTGGCATTGGCTCTTGCTTATATAGCAATTAATTAACAAACTTAGTGAAGCTACCTGAATCTTCAGGTGGCTTTTTTTTCTAAAAAAATTAATTTTCTTTACTGGAATTGTGTTAAGCAAAAGGCATTTTATCGTGTTAGCAGTGTTTGAGTATGAAAAGAATTCATTTTACAGTAAAATGGTAGAATAAGAACTTAAAGGAAATGCGAAAAGGGAGAATAAAATGGCAATAAAATCATTTTTTTTTGAAAAAGGGCCTAAAGCAGTCATTTTGATGCATGCTTACTCAAGCGCTCCCAATGATGTAAGGATGCTGGGAAGAGCACTAGAAAAAGAAAATTATACGGTTTATGCACCATTATTCAAAGGACATGGAACGACTGAACCAGAAGATATTTTAAATACAGCGCCAAAAGATTGGGTCAATGATGCGAAAGAAGCGATCCGGTTCCTACATGAAAAAGGCTATAAAGAGATAGCTGTATTCGGATTGTCTATGGGTGGCGTGATAGCAACAAAGTTGTTGGTAGATAAAGAACCAGTATTAGCTGGTGGAACGTTTTGTTCACCGGTAATGAATTTCCGTAATGGAAATAATGTGAGAAAAGAATTTTTAGCTTATGTACAGATACTGAAGAAAAAAGCTGGTTATTCTGAACTAGAAATAAATAATCTTATGCCGGAAGTCGAAAGAAAATTAGATAACCAATTAGACGAAATAAGTGAACTGACGGAATCAATGGAACCTCACTATAGTGAGATCAATCATCCTTTTTTTATTGCACAGGCTGGTCAAGATGAATTAGTCGATCCACAGATAGCCATTTCATTTAGAAATGCATTAAAAAAGGCTTCAATAGTTGATTTTCATTGGTATGAGAACAGCAAACATGCGGTAACGGTTGGAGTAGATAGAAAAGTTTTGCAAACAGATGTTAGTAATTTTTTAAAACAGTTAGATTGGAATGGAGGATAAAAAATGAACGACAAAAAAACGTTACAAGAAGCAATTATAGTTTTTATGAGTGAACACAAAAAAATCTCGTTTCAAGTAAGTGACATCAGTGAAGGAATGGGTATGACAAGTGCGGTCGATTTTAAGATCCTTGTTAGTTCATTAGCTGAAATGGAACGAGAAGGTAAGCTCTTTTTAAATAAAAAAGGGCATTTTAAGTTGCCAAGTAACGATCCGGTTTTGACTGGTATTTTCAGAGCAAGTGATCGAGGATTTGGATTCGTTGCGATTGAAGATGTCGAAAAAGATATTTTTATTCCACCGAATATGACTAATTATGCACTAGATGGCGATAAGGTAACTGTTGATATTATTAAACCTGCTGAACCTTGGTCGGATAAAGGTGCTGAAGGAAAAATAAAAGCCATTATTGAACGTAACTTTACACAATTAGTTGGAGAGTTCTACGCTTACAGCGAAGAAGGAATCGAAGAGACCGGTTTATACGGATATATCGATCCACAAGATAAAAAAATTACAGACTTGCGCGTCTTTATTGAGTCAGAAGGTATTAAACCAGTTGACGGTTCAATTGTTGTTGTAGAAATAACTTTGTACCCAGATGATGAGTTTCCTAGAAGTATGCAAGGAATCGTTAAAAAAGTTGTGGGACATATAAATGACCCAGGAATCGACATTTTGACTATTGTCTATAAACACGGAATCCCGACTGAGTTCTCACAAGAAGCTTTGAAACAAGCAGATGAAGTTCCAGAAAAAATCAGCGAGTCTGATCTTGAAGGTCGTCGTGACTTAAGAGATGAAGTTCTGGTGACGATCGATGGAGCAGATGCAAAAGACTTAGACGATGCGGTAGGCTTGAAAGTATTGGATAATGGAAACTATCTATTGGGCGTTCACATAGCAGATGTATCCTATTATGTGACAGAAGATAGTCCTTTAGACAAAGATGCTTTTGAAAGAGGAACCAGTGTATACTTAACCGATCGCGTTATACCAATGATTCCACAACGATTATCTAATGGGATTTGTTCGTTAAATCCTCATGTCGATCGTTTGACGATGAGCTGCGAAATGGAAATGACACCTGATGGAGAAATTGTCGGACATGACGTTTTCCAAAGTGTGATACGAACAACTGAACGGATGACTTATACTGAAGTAAATGAAATATTAACAGATAAAAATCTAGAGACCCGTAAAAAATACAGCAGCTTAGTAGCTATGTTTGAATTAATGGAAACTCTGCATCATACCCTAGAGGTAGATCGTAAAAATCGAGGGGCCATTGACTTTGATACAAAAGAAGCTAAAATAATTGTCGATCCTACAGGTAAGCCATTGGATATCGTATTGAGAGAACGCGGTGTTGGTGAGCGCTTGATCGAATCATTCATGTTGGCAGCAAATGAAACGGTATCTGAACATTTTTCAAAAATGGAAGTTCCATTGATCTATCGTATTCATGAACAACCTGACAGTGATCGTATGCAAAAATTCATGGAATTTGTTACGGCTTTTGGTATTACCGTTAAAGGGACCAGCAAAGATGTTTCTCCTATGACGTTACAAAAAATTGCCAATAGTGTTAAAGGAAAACCAGAAGAACAAGTTGTTTCAACGATGATGTTAAGAAGTATGAAACAAGCCAAATATGCTGTGGAACCATTAGGCCATTTCGGTCTTGGAGCAGAATTTTATTCACATTTCACTTCTCCCATCCGTCGTTACCCAGATTTGATCTTACACCGTTTGATCCGTTCTTATGGAGAAGAAGGTACTGGATCTGCTCAGAAAACAAAATGGGAAAATCGATTGCCCGCAATTGCAGAAGATACGTCAAAAGCGGAACGTCGTGCAGTTGATGCTGAAAGAGAAACCGATGCATTGAAGAAAACTGAATATATGGCTGACAAAGTTGGCGAAATCTATGAAGGAATCATCGGTTCAGTCTTGAAATTTGGTATATTCGTCGAATTGCCGAATACGGTTGAAGGTCTGGTCCATATTTCAAATATGAAAGATGACTACTTTAACTATATCGAAGAGCAAATGATGCTTGTTGGAGAACGAACGGGTGTTGTTTACCGTATCGGACAAAAAGTAAAAGTAAAAATAACAAAAGCCGATCCTGAAACACGTGAAATCGATTTTGAACTTGTTCCAGATCCGGATGCACCTAAATATGAGGGACCCAAACATCTAGTAAAAGGCAAAGGCCGTGAAAATAGCCAACGTCGTGGAAAAGAAAGCTCTTCTGCGTATAAGCCTAAACAAGATGGAAGCAGTAAAAAGAAAAGCAAACCTTTTTATAAAGATGCAGCTAAAAATAAAAAGTCCAAAAATAAAAATTAAGTAAGAGCGAATGAATCAGGAGGCGATCATTGATGCCAAAAGGTACAGGTAAAGTATTGGCTCAAAATAGAAAAGCAGGTTATGATTTTTCTATCTTAGATACCGTAGAAGCTGGGATAGTGTTGCAGGGAACGGAAATCAAGTCTATCAGAGCGGGTCGGATCAACTTAAAGGATGGCTACGCTAAGATTCAGAATGATGAAATTTATTTGCATAATGTCCATATCAGTCCTTATGAGCAAGGAAATCAATTCAATCATGATCCATTAAGAACGCGGAAATTATTGATGCATAAAAAACAAATCATGCGCTTAATGAACGAAACGAAGTCTAGCGGAAATACATTGATTCCTTTAAAAGTTTATTTAAAAGACGGTTATGCAAAAGTATTGATCGGTCTGGCAAAAGGGAAGAAAAAATACGATAAACGCGAAGATCTGAAGCGAAAAGATCAAAAACGTGAGTTGGACCGTGCTTTAAGAGCTAGATAAACAGATGAATCAGTGCAAAGACGGTCTCATGGACGTTGCTAAAATAGGTAAGGTAAGTTTAGGATAATAAATGGTCGAGCTTCTAAAAAAATAGTAGACGAAAGAAGGTCTATCGATGTCTGTTTACGATTATAAGGTCAATGAAATCAGTGGTGAAGAAGTGTCCTTATCAAAGTACAAAGGAAAAGTTTTACTAATTGTGAACACAGCAACGGAATGTGGTTTAGCTCCTCAATTAGAAGATTTAGAAAAATTGTATCAAACGTATAAAGAACAAGGACTAGTCGTTTTAGGGTTTCCTTCCAATCAATTTATGAATCAAGAACCTCGTGAAGGAGAAGAAATCGCAAGTTTTTGTCAGAAAAATTTTGGTGTTTCTTTTCAACTTCATGAAAAAATACTCGTAAATGGAAAAAATGCTGATCCTCTTTACCAATACCTAACATCAGAAACAGGTAACAAGAAAATCAAATGGAATTTCACGAAATTTCTAATTGGTCGAGATGGCGAAATCATCAAACGATTTGGTTCAACAACACAACCTAACAAAATGGAAACCGATATAGCTGAAGCAGTAGCAAACGGCTAACCTTGCTAAAAGGGTCTTAGACAAACAGTCTGAGGCCCTTTTTCTGATTAGCAACGTGTTGGAAAAGAATTAGATCCTCATGAAATAGAAAATTTTCAAATAACATTCAGAAAAAAACAATCTATAAGAAACATGGTATAATGATGTGGTATAGATAATAAAGGGGTGAGTAAACATGGACGCAACTAAAAAATATTTGAATTTATTAGCTAAAGACTACCCAACCATTGGAGATACAACGGCTGAAATTATTAACTTAGAGGCTATTATGAACCTGCCTAAGGGTACAGAACATTTTGTTAGTGACGTTCATGGAGAATATGAAGCCTTCCAACATGTGCTTAGGAATGGGTCAGGCAATATAAAAGAAAAAATAAAAGAGATTTTTCATGATCGTTTAAGCCAAAAAGAAATGAATAGCTTAGCAACATTGATTTATTATCCTGAAGATAAAATTCGGTTGATCAGTAATGAATTTGAGGACCTAGAAGAAACAAATGAATGGTACAGAATCACGTTGTCTAGATTAATTGGATTATGTGTCTATATTGCTTCAAAGTATACGCGATCCAAAGTACGAAAGGCTTTGCCCGATGAATTTGCTTATATTATTGAAGAGTTGTTAGCAAAAGATGGCGACGGTTACACGAATAAAGAAGATTACTATAGTGAGATTATTGACAGTATTATTTCGTTGGATAGAGGAGCTGAGTTTATTACAGCTATATCTTACTTGATTCAACGTCTTGTCGTCGATCAGCTGCATGTAGTAGGAGATATTTATGATAGGGGTCCTTATCCAGATAAAATCATTGATACACTGATGGCGCATCATTCTGTTGATGTCCAATGGGGAAACCATGATATATTATGGATGGGCGCGGCCAGCGGTTCAGCTGTTTGTATTGCAAATGTACTGCGCATAAGTGCTCGCTATGATAATTTAGAAATTATAGAAGATGCTTATGGGGTTTCATTACGTCAATTACTCACATTTGCGGAAATGACTTATCCCGAAGATTTAAAAAGTTGTTTTTATCCTAAAGTGGACTCGGGAAAAAAAGATTATTTTGAAGATGAAATACGCCAAATCACTAAAATGCATCAAGCGATTTCTGTGATTCAGTTTAAACTTGAGGGTGAGATCATTAACAGGCATCCTGAGTTTAAATTAGATCATCGTTTAGTATTAAATAGCATCGATTATGAAAATGGGACGATTTCAATCAAAGGAAAAGATTATCCATTGTTAAATACCAATTTTCCAACAATCGATCCAGCTGATCCTTATAAATTAACCTCAGAAGAAGAATTAGTTGTCGAAAAGTTAGTCACAGCTTTTAAAAATTGTGGTCGCTTGCAACAACATATTTCTTATTTGTATAGCAAAGGCAATATGTATCTCACATATAATGATAATTTATTGTTCCACGGCTGTATGCCGCTAACAGAGACCGGCGAATTCCTGGGAATGGACATTCAAGGAAAGCAATATGCTGGTAAAAATTTACTGGATAAATTTGAAGAAGTACTAAGAAAAGGGTATTTAAATAAAGGACATAAAGACAATGACAAGTACTTAGACTACGTTTGGTATTTATGGACGGGTCCAGTTTCCTCACTTTTTGGAAAAGATCAAATGACGACATTCGAACGCTATTACGTTGCAGATAAGGCCACCCATGAGGAAAAGAAAAATGCTTATTATGCCATGCGTAATGATGAAAAAACGTGTGAAATGATATTGAGTGAGTTCGGGCTGAATCCGCTTAAAGGGCATATCATTAATGGACACACACCCGTAAAAGAAAAGCGCGGTGAAGATCCTATTAAAGCAAATGGTCGTATGATTGTGATCGACGGCGGTTTCTCAAAAGCTTATCAAGGAACGACGGGATTAGCAGGATATACACTTTTATACAACTCTTATGGAATGGTTTTAGTTTCGCATCAGCCGTTCACTTCTGTAAAGGATGCCATTAAAAACGAAATAGATATCATGTCTACAAGAAGAGTGATCGACAGGGAGTTGGATCGTAAAAAAGTAAGAGAAACGGGTGTGGGCAGAGAATTGGCTGAGCAAGTCAGCGATTTGAAAGAGTTATTAAAAGCTTACCGCAATGGGAATATTGTCGAAGAGACGAAATAAGATTAGACAGCTATCAAGTGAAATGTAGAGACATTAACGAAATGTTTACCTAAAGATAAACGGATATTCATAAAAATCATCTTTTTTTTGGTACAATAAGAAGCGTAGGGAAATTATAGATATTACTAAGATATAGGAGGCGATTTTCCATGAAAGAAGGCTGTACTTTTTATTTTATCCGTCATGGACAAACTTATTTCAATCATTACAGAAAAATACAAGGGTGGTCTAATACCCCTTTAACACCACAAGGTCGTGAAGATGTTCGCAGCAGCGCAAGAGGTTTAGCAGATGTTGAATTTGATGCAGCATATACAAGTGACCTAAGTCGTACGATTGAAACAGCTAACATTATTTTAGAAGAAAATAAAAAAGGAAAAGAAATGACGTTGCAATCGATGCCGGAATTTCGTGAAGTTTTCTTTGGTTCATTTGAAGGAAGCAATGTAGATGAAACCTGGGAAAAAGTGAATGAACAAATGGGATATCCAAGTGTTGCTGAGATGTGGGTTGAAACGTCTATTCCTGAACAAATGAATGCTTTTAAAAAAGCAGATCCTTATCACGATGCGGAGGATTTTTTAACATTTTGGTTAAGAGTAGAACAGGGATTAATCAAATTAATCAACAAACACCGTGATACAGGAGAGAAAGTCATGATCGTTGCTCACGGAAATACGATTCGCTATTTATTAAATAATTTAGTTCCAGAACTTGAAAATCCACAACCATTATTAAATGCAAGTGTCTCAGCTGTTAGATACCAAAATGGAAAATACCATTTAGAGCTTTACAATGGAGTAGGTCATTTTAAGACTTTAGAAGACTAATTCAATAATGCTGTAAATGAGGTTCAAAAAAAATACTGTTATAAAAGGGAGATTAATATGATACTGCCAAAAGCTTTAGTTTTTTTTGATTTAGACGGGACGTTGTTAAATGGTAGATCTGAAGTAGACCAAGAAGTGACCGCTGCTTTAGAAAAATTGAAAGAAAATGGCGGGATCCCATTTATCGCAACGGGAAGAAGTCCACTTGAGATCCAACATGTACTAGACACGACACCGATTGAATCTTTTATCACGCTTAATGGTCAGTACATTATGTACGAAGGCAAAGAAATCTACCGCAGTCAAATACCGCAAGAGACGTTGATCCGTTTGAAAGCAGCAGCTGATGAATTAAGGTTAGCCGTTTCTTTTTATACGAGCGATAAAATACGTGTCACTTCTACTTCGAAAGAGGTAGATAAAGCGTATGATTTTATTCATGCAAAATCACCGTTAGTTGATGCGGAAATTCATTTGAATGAAGAAGTATTGATGGCATTGATCCTGACAACAGATAACGCTGATGTTGAGTGGTTCAAAGAAGCATTTCCAGAATTGTCTTTCTATCGAAATACGCCTTACAGCATAGATGTGATCACGAAAGGCAATTCAAAAGCCACAGGCATCCAAGAGTTGGTCAAACTAATGCAGTTTGATGAAATCCCTATCTATGCGTTTGGAGATGGTCCGAATGATTTAGAAATGGTGACGCATGCTGACCATGGTGTGGCAATGGAGAATGGGACCGATATCTTGAAGAATGCTGCTGATTATATAACTTCTAGTCATATCGAAGGCGGAATTGTTGAAGGATTAGAATTTTACGATTTAATTAAATAGATTTTTTCGCTTAATAGGTTATTTTATAAAAGGTGTTGGATAATTGATTAACTGGATCAGCGACACTGAAAATTTTAGCCCTATATAAATAGGTTTTACGTCAAATAGTGTGTATATTTAAAAAAATTTCTTCTGGAATGGACGGGTTTGCTTGTGGAGCCATTGGACCGCCTGTAAGCCTGTAGTCTTACAGACTTTCAAGCTTCAAACAAAACCTTATCGCTGAAGCGCCAACGTTTTGTAATTCTCATTGAATCTTATACATGGCTACAAGCAACCCTATTCCTCCAGAAATTTGGGTAAGTAATGCCATTAGATTAAGTCTATCAACACTAAAAATTATAGAACCTATAAATAGAGCCAGCAGCATTATTGCGCTGAAGGCTCTATTTTTTGTCTGAATAAGTTATTTTGTTATAATGAGGTTAATTAAAAGGATATGAAAAAGGTTAAGAATATTTTGGATCAGCTATTGTTGGCGGAACTAAGCAGAGTACCTTAAAGCTTATCCATTTGTTAGAAAACAGTCCAATCCATCCTTGGAAAAAGAGGAGATGAATGATGGTGACCCATAAAAAAACCCCCATACAAGCATTCCATGTAGTAGAGGACGGTCATGTAACCTCTCCAAAAGGCTTTACCGCTGGAGGCGTACATACTGGTTTGCGAAAGGCGGTCCTTGATTTTGGTTGGATCCACTCGGAGATACCTGCCACGGCAGCAGGTATCTATACCTTGAATAGTTTTCAAGCTGCTCCACTTAAACTGACAAAACGACACGTAGATAAAATACGGAAAATTCAGACGATAGTAGTAAATTCCGGCAATGCTAATTCTTGTACAGGTGAAGACGGGATGAAAAAAGCTCAAGCAACAGTGGAACTTACAGCTAAAGAAAAAAACATTGATGAGTATTTAGTAGCTGTTGCTTCAACAGGAATCATTGGTGTTCCATTGCCTTTTGGGGCAATCAAGAAGGGTATCAGCTATTTGAATGATCCGCTTTATCAAAAGGTAACAGATTTTGAACGAGCTATTTTAACGACCGATATTGAAACAAAACATGTATCTGTTGAGCTGGAAATTGACAGTAAGACGATTACTATTGGTGGAGCTGCAAAAGGATCGGGAATGATCCACCCTAATATGGCAACCATGCTGGCGTTTATTACAACAGATGCCGCTGTTGACAATGAAAGCCTTGAGTACGCATTGAAATCAGCGACTAACCGGACATTCAATATGGTCACCGTTGATGGAGACTCAAGTACGAACGATATGGTTCTTGCCTTAGCAAATGGAATACAAGAGAATCTTCTGTTAACTAAAAATCATCCACAATGGAATGAGTTTTTAGCAGGCTTTCAATATGTCTGCGAGAAACTTGCTAAGGCTATTGCACGCGATGGAGAAGGGGCTACTAAATTAATAGAGGTAGAAGTTTTAGGAGCAAAAACAGTAAAAGCTGCTCAAGCTATTGCCAAATCAGTTGTTTCTTCAAATTTAGTTAAAGCAGCGATGTATGGTTCAGATGCCAATTGGGGAAGAATAATCTCGGCTATTGGATACAGCAATCAAAAAATAGAACCAGAACGTGTAGAAATTTCAATTGGTGATACAATAGTTGTTGAAAAAGGTGTGGGGATACCTTTTGATGAAGCAGCGGTCATCCTTACTTTAGTTAAAGATGAAGTGAAGCTGTCGATCGACTTGCAGCAAGGCAGTCGATCTGCAACAGCATGGGGCTGTGATCTAAGCTATGATTACATTCGAATCAATTCATCTTATCGATTGTAAGAAGTTAAAAGAGCTATACTGCCATAAAAATTGAGTAAGCGATTCACCATGTCTACCAACGCTAAAAATAGAAGACCCTGTTTACAAGGAAATGAAGTGGGAATTAAATTTATTTATAAGGAGGAAGCAGCGTATGTTTAAAGAAAACGATCGATCTGCACTTATGGCAACTTATGCGCGTTTTCCTATCACTATTTTAAAAGGAAAAGGAACCTATGTATGGAATGAGAAAAATGAGGCATACCTAGATTTTACCTCAGGCATTGCTACATGTAATTTAGGCCATGTTCCTGATCAAGTTACCCAAAAATTACACCAACAATTAGACACCTTATGGCATTGTTCCAATTTGTACGGTATCCCTTCTCAAACAAAACTAGCTGAAGGACTCATCCAGCATTCTATATTTGATCAAGCCTTTTTTTGCAATAGCGGGGCAGAAGCAAATGAAGCAGCATTAAAAATTGCTCGTAAATATGCAAAAGATCATGGGCATCCAGAGCGGACATCTGTTGTATCCTTCAAAAATTCATTTCATGGAAGAACCTATGCTACGTTGTCTGTAACGGGACAAGAAAAAGTTCAGATCGGATATGAACCTTTGATGCCCGGAGTACGGTCGCTACTCTTTAATGAGATCACTGATTTAGGGAAAATCCATAATGGAAAGACAGCAGCAGTGCTGCTAGAGCTTGTGCAAGGTGAGGGTGGGGTCAATCCAGCACAAAAAGAGTGGCTCCATTCACTGCAAGATATATGCAATAAGCATGACATCCTTTTAATGGTAGATGAAATCCAGACGGGAATGGGAAGAACAGGGACGTTGTTTGCTTATGAACAATACGGCATCGAACCCGACGTTATGACGCTAGCTAAAGGATTGGGGTCTGGCTTTCCGATTGGAGCTATGCTAGCTAAAAAACACATTGCTGCATCGTTTACACCAGGAACACATGGCACCACGTTTGGTGGAAACCCATTAGCAGCAACAGCTGGCATGGCGACCTTAACAGAAATGACTAAGCCTGGATTTATGAAAGATGTACGACAAAAAGCGGATTATTTTAAAGAGCAATTGGAACGATTGGCCCGGCAGTTTAGCGTTATCAAGAAAGTAAAAGGACTGGGATTTCTAATGGGGATCGAAGTAGATATGGAAGCAATAAAATTAGTGACATTATTACAAGAACAGCATGTGTTGACTTTGACAGCTGGAAAAAAGGTTTTACGTATTTTACCGCCATTAACGGTCACGATCGAAGAAATAAATGAGTTTATTCAAAAATTGGAAAACGTGTTGCTAGTTATCCAAGAAAAAGATGACCTAGAATAAATGGATAGCAAGTGAACAAAGAACAAGAGTTGGTTCAGTGACTGTGTCATGCAAAAAGGTAGGTACTCCTCACAAGTAAATTTAAAAAAGTGCTTCTTAAGTGAAGCGACGTATTTTATTTTCTAGTAAAATGTGTTATAATACTTGTAGAGAGTTAACTTAAAGATGATTAATGCTCAGACAAATCATTCTTTCTGTATACACATCCCATTTAGGGAGCGTTACGGAATCGACAGGTATAGGTCGAGCTTGGATCGCGTTTCGTAGGTTACGGCTACGTAAAAACGTTACAGTTAAATACAACTGATAAAAACAATAATAACTCTTACGCTTTAGCTGCGTAATAACAGCTTAGTGTAGATCCTCTCGGCATCGCCCATGTGCTCGAGCAAGGGTCCTATAATAAGTGGGATACGCTAAAACTTTCCGTCTGTAAGTTTTAGAAGAGATCATCAGACTAGCGACGTATGATGCCTGTTGTGCGGCTAATACTGAGCGAAACCTTAATAGCACAACTATGAACGTAGACGTCTAGGTGCCGATATATTTGGACAGGGGTTCGACTCCCCTCGCTTCCATCGAGTCAAACTAAATAAGTTGTTAAAACGTTGATACAGGAGTATCTTTAAGGCGTTTTAACAGCTTATTTTTTTGGCTGTATAATTTTTGGTGTTGATAGACTTAATCTAATGGCTCCACAAGCAAACCCGTCCATTCCAGAAGAAATTTTTTTGAAGCATCCACACCATTTATTGTAGAACCTTTTTTTTAATACATCTATATCCACGTCTATTCTTAAAAATCCACATAGTTTGCGAGCTTTTCAGCAATTTTTTCTTTAACCTTTTCAGTCGCATGAACTCAGATAGCCATTACCATTTGAATATTTCAGCGGTTAAAAAGTGGAAGAATATAGAGTGGGCGCGTCGAAATATTTGGGTTTTATATTTGTAAGCGTTACAATAAAGGAGCAAGATGTTAGAGTTGATGAAAAAAAACAGGAGGATACATATTATGAAAATTGGAATACCAAGTGAAATTAAAAACAATGAAAACCGAGTTGCTATTTCACCAGCAGGCGTTAAAAGTCTTGTAAACAATGGTCATGAAGTTATGATTGAAGTAAATGCAGGTAACGCAGCTGGATTTCCAGATGAAGAATATAAATCAGCAGGTGCTGTATTAATTGAAGAAGCTGCACAAGTTTGGAATGCTGAAATGATTATAAAAGTTAAAGAACCGATACCAACTGAGTACAAGTATTTTAAAAAAGGAATGATCCTTTTCACGTACTTACATTTAGCTCCAGCATTAGAATTAACTAAAGCATTGTTGGACTCAGGAGTTACTGCTATTGGTTATGAAACAATGGTTGGAAAAGATGGAACATTGCCTCTTTTAACTCCTATGAGTCAAATTGCCGGCAGAATGGCTGCACAAATTGGAGCCGAATTTCTTGAGAGCGTAAACCAAGGTAAAGGTATCTTGTTGGGTGGAGTACCAGGAGTACAAAAAGGAAAAGTAACTATCATCGGTGGCGGAGTTTCAGGAACAAATGCGGCTAAAATTGCAATCGGTCTTGGAGCAGATGTGACGATTTTAGATGTGAATCCAAAACGCTTAGAAGAGTTGGATGATTTATTTGAAAATAAAATCAATACACTTATGTCAAATGAATTGAATATTGCAAAATCAGTCAAAGAAGCAGATTTAGTTATCGGTGCTGTATTGATCCCAGGTTCAAAAGCTCCAACATTAGTGACCGAAGAGATGGTCAAACAAATGGAAGCAGGTTCTGTTATCGTTGATATAGCAGTTGACCAAGGTGGTATTATTGAAACAGCTTCCGAAGTAACAACACATGATAACCCGGTTTATCTAAAACATGGAGTCGTTCATTATGCTGTTGCAAATATGCCAGGTGCTGTTCCTAAGACTGCTACGTTAGCTTTAACTAATGTAACGATTCCTTATGCAGTACAAATCGCAAATAAAGGATTAGTCAAAGCGGCTAAAGAAAATTCAACAATTTATACAGGTATCAACGTTATGGACGGAAAATTAACTAAAAAAGAAGTTGCGCATGCTTTGGATATTCCTTTTCATGAAGCTTTGAACTCATTTAATTAATACAGACTTTATTATCTGAATAAATAAATGAATTTTCCCCCGAAATGCAGTATACTGATTAGAGAAACTAACTGCAAAAGGAGCATTCACATGTCTAAAGGAAATAAAAAAGTTCAAGTTGAAGTAAAAGAAACCCCTAATAACAGAGAAGGTTTCACTGAGTTAGAGTTATATGTGAATGGTGAAAAAATTGGTCAATTGCAACAAAAAGAAGGCCAGACAGTTACTATAACAACTAATTCAGGAAAAGAATCTAAAGCTAGATCTGTCGATGATGGAATAAATAAATTAATCATGGACTATAATTTATACCAAATGTAAGTCAAAAAAATCAATCCTGTTTTTCAGGATTGATTTTTTTTATGATTTGGCATTATCTAAAAGCTTCCTAAATGCTTTTTAAATTCAATTATGCTATGCTTTTTTTATACATAATATAAAGGACGTGGCCGCTTTGAAGACAAATACCGAACAAGCTTATTTTAAAGATAAATTAAAGTTTTTCCTAGAAGTCATTAAACCTAATTTGGGACGAGCTGAAGTTTCCTCTAATGCAGCTGAACTGGCTTACTTTACGCTATTATCTTTATTTCCTATTTTATTAGTTATAGCTAATATTATCCCGCTTTTTCCTATCAAAGCATCGGATGTATTGCCGATGATAGAAACAGGTGTCCCACCAGATATTTACAATGTCCTAGCACCGATACTAGAAAATTATTTAAGTAGTTCAAGTGGAGGAGCTATTTCTATCGGACTTATCACATCATTATGGGCTGCTAGTAAAGCTTTTAACGCATTACAAAATGTGCTGAATAGTGTTTATGGAGTGGAAAAGAGAGAAAACTTCATAATCGTTCGATTAGTATCATTTCTAGTTCAATTGTCCATCGTAGCTATCGTAGGATCATTGGTTTTCGCCTTTGTTTTTGGAGAACAAATTCTGTTGCTTATCCAAGATTTTGTGGGGATCGATTTGGGGATCATTCTGCAAGTATTGAGCTATAGATGGTTAGTTTTATTCATTGTCTTGACGCTCGTGTTAACAATGGTTTACTTTTTAGTACCCAATAACCGTTTGAATATTAAATACGCTTTTCCAGGAGCTGTATTTACTACAATAGGTTGGTTGGTTCTATCCGAAGCATTTACGCTTTATATTCGATTTGCTGGAGGAGAAGCAGCTGCTAGTGCAACATTTGGGGTGTTTATTGTTTTGATGGTGTGGCTCTATTTATCGGCAATCATTTTACTATTAGGCGGGCTGATCAATACGATTTACTTTGAATATAAAATAGGTAAATCAGTCAATGAAGCTAAGCTCGAAAAAGATGAAGCTGAAAAAGATGACAGACCAAAAGAATATCCAGATGATTCAGATTCGATCCAACATAAAAAATTAGTGAAAGTGAAAACGGTCGAAAAACAAAAGGAAACCTGATTCTTGAATTGGTTTTCCTTTTGTTTAATTATTTTTAGAGTGAAGCACTGTAAGATTTTTCTAAGAAAGACGAGAAGTCTTTTTTTTAGATCTGATTTCTTATATAATGAATGAAGTTTGATAAATAAATTTTTGACAGATAGGACACAAGGAGAATTTTGAAAAATGACAGAGAATAAAGAAACGAAAATAGATTATGGGATCATCTTATCCGTCTTGTTGCTTGCGATTATTAGTATCGCTACTATCTTTTCAACCACTTATTTAGATGCTGGTGATGGTATTAAAGCTACATTAATGCAAGTGATCTGGTATGTAGTTGGCACAGTTGCTATTGTCGTTATTATGCAGTTTGATTCGGAGCAGCTATGGAAGCTCGCACCGGTGGCATATGGTGTAGGGCTCTTTCTATTAGTGATGGTCTTATTCTTTTATGATCGCCCTACAATGCTGAGTACCGGAGCTAAGAGTTGGTTTAAATTAGGTCCAGTGACCTTCCAGCCATCTGAAGTTATGAAAATCGCCTTTATTCTAATGCTCGCTCGTGTAGTCACAAAACATAATGGCGATTACGCAAATCATTATCCTAAAACTGATTTCTTATTACTGGGGAAAATCATTTTAACCTCTATCCCTCCATTGATACTGGTCATGTTACAGAATGACTTAGGTTCAACACTTGTATTTATTGCCATTATTATTGGTTTAGTGTTGATATCAGGTATTACATGGAAAATCATTCTGCCACTGTTTTCAGGAGTTGGAGCACTCGGAGCGACTTTACTTATTTTAGTAATATACAATCGTGAATTTTTACTACGATTAGGTTTTAAACCGTATCAATTTTCCCGAATAGACTCTTGGCTGAACCCTTATGGTGATTCAGGAGATACTTCCTACCAATTGATCCAAAGTATAAAAGCGATAGGCTCAGGTAAAATGTTTGGTAAAGGATTTGGAACTTCAGAAGTATATGTACCGGTTCGAGAGTCTGATATGATTTTTGCAACGATCGGTGAAAATTTTGGCTTTCTTGGCAGTTGTATTTTGATTTTTATTTACTTTTTACTGATTTACCAAATGATCCGTATTTGTTTTGATACAAAAAATGAATTTTATGCCTATATTGCAACGGGTGTTATCATGATGATTTTATTCCATGTATTTGAAAATATCGGTATGAGTATTGGGTTGCTTCCATTGACTGGGATACCATTGCCGTTTATTTCCCAAGGTGGAACGGCACTATTAGGAAATATGATGGGTGTTGGATTGGTTATGTCCATGAGGTACCATTACCGCAGTTACATGTTCTCTGAAGAAGATGCAGATTTCAAATAAAAGAAATGTAATTTTAGGAGTGAGCTGATTTGCTTGAACTATATCAACACCCTACTTGTTCAACATGTAAAGCAGCAAGGAAATGGTTAGATCAACATGCGATAGAGTATCAGGCGATAAATATGATCGAGACTCCACCAACACAAGAAGCCTTAGCTAATTTAATAGAGCAATCCGATCTTCCTCTGATCCGGTTCTTCAACACTAGCGGGAATAGGTACCGCGAATTAGGCTTGAAATCACGTGTACCAGATATGGCTATCAGCGAAGGCGCAGCGGTATTGGCTTCAGACGGTATGTTGATCAAACGGCCGTTACTGACAGATGGGAAGATAACGACTCTCGGATTTAAAGAGGATGTTTATGAAACCATCTGGGGAAACAGAAACTAAAAAAGACAGGAGCGATTAGAATGGAACAACAAATGAGATACAGCGAAAACGGCTTATGGGTACTAAAAGAAGGCGAAAATTACCGCATCGGATTGTCTGAAAAAGGCCAAGATGATTTAGGTGAAGTCATGTTTGTAGAGTTACCCAACACATTAGCTGAAGTAAAAGAAAGTGACGTTTTACTAGGAGTCGAAGGAGCAAAAGCGGTCACTGAATTGCTGTCTCCGCTAACAGGTGTTGTTGTCCAGTTTCATACTGAGTTGACGGATGATCCTGAAAAATTAAATAGTACAGATAAAAAAGACAATTGGATCTTAGAAGTCAAAGACGTAGAACCGGATGCTTTTGAAAAATTATCAATTAAAATTTAAAAAAAGTTGACAGAAAAAAACAGCTCTGTTAAGATATATTAAATATCAATTAACGCGATGATAAGAAGAGTAAGTTCGTAATAACCATTTGTAGAGAGCCTTGTTTGCTGAAAAAAGGTAATGGGAATTGAACCGAAGATGGTCTTTGAGCAGAACAGGTGAATGCTTTGCATAAACCTATTCCGGATGCACCCGATAACGTGCCGCAGTATAAAAGAGTTGAAAAAAACTTAAGTACTGTAAGAGGTTAATTTAGTGATAAATTAACAAATTAAGGTGGTAACACGAAAATTCGAAACTTTCGTCCTTATAGTAAGCAGTGTGCTTAGTATAGGGACGAAAGTTTTTTTATTTCAAGAAAGTAGGAGGTGTGGCTGAAATGATTGAATTAAAAAATATAAAAAAAGTGTTTCAAACGAAACAAGGCAGTTTAACAGCTGTAAAAGATATAAATATCTCAATCAAAAATGGTGAGATTTATGGAATCGTTGGTTACTCCGGAGCTGGAAAAAGTACATTGGTCAGAATGTTCAATGGCTTAGAAATGCCAACAGAGGGCACAGTTGCTATTGAAGGGAATGTTATTTCACAATTACAAGGGAAATCGCTTAGGAAAGAACGTCAAAAAATTGGAATGATTTTTCAACATTTCAATCTTTTATGGTCAAGAACAGTAGAAGAGAATGTTTTATTCCCGCTTGAGTTAGCGAAAATACCTAAAGAAGAACGTGAAGCTAAAGCAAAAGAGTTGATTGGTTTAGTTGGATTAGAAGGAAGAGAAAAAGCCTATCCTTCACAATTATCTGGCGGCCAAAAGCAGCGTGTGGGGATCGCAAGAGCACTAGCCAATGATCCAACATTGTTGCTTTGTGATGAAGCAACAAGTGCGCTTGACCCGCAGACAACGGATGAAGTATTAGATCTACTATTAGATATCAATAAGCGTTTAAACTTAACTATCGTATTGATCACACATGAAATGCATGTTATCCGAAAAATTTGTGATCGAGTAGCGGTCATGGATGACGGGAAAATTGTTGAAGAAGGCTCAGTTATTGATGTGTTCAAAAAGCCGCAACAAGACATTACTAAACGCTTTATTCGTCAAGATGCAAATCCAGACAGTGAAGATACCGACATGATTTTTGAAGAATTGTTGGCAGAATATCCTGAAGGGAAAATCGTTCACTTAACGTTCCACGGGCATCAAGCTAAGATGCCGATCATGTCAAAAATCGTTCGAGAAGATGGCGTCGATTTAAGTATCATCCAAGGAAGCATCCACCAGACACAGGAGGGTGCGATCGGCTCGCTGTATGTTCAACTAACCGGTGAGAACGAGAAAATCCAGGTAGCTATTAAAGAATTAAGAAAATTACAGGTAGAAGTCGAGGTGCTAGAACATGTTGTTGAAACTTAATTTTGGGACCAGTGTTTTATCACAGTATCTTGACTTTGCAGAAGTCGATTGGGAAAAAATGCAACAGGCAACCATAGAAACCATTTTCATGACAATTGGATCGGTTGTGATCATCTTCTTTGCCGGATTATTACTAGGGCTATTATTGTATGAAACAAACGGGAAGAATACACTGTTCGCTAAAATACTATATCGAGTAGTGGCTATATTGGTCAATGTCTTCCGTTCTATTCCTTTTATCATCTTGATCGTACTACTTATTCCTATCACTAAAACGCTTGTAGGATCCATTATTGGACCAACAGCTGCATTGCCGGCGCTGATCCTTTCGTCAGCACCATTCTTTGCAAGGCTAGTCGAAATTGGTTTCAGAGAAATCGATAAGGGAGTCGTTGAAGCGGCTGAAGCCATGGGAGCTAGCAAATGGGAAATCATTTATAAAGTTTTGATTCCAGAAAGTCTACCAGCCATTGTTTCAGGTATCACGGTCACAACTATTTCTTTAGTTGGAGCTACAGCGATGGCAGGAGTTATCGGAGCAGGCGGTTTAGGAAACTTAGCCTATCTGGATGGCTTCCAACGTAACCAACCGGCAGTAACTTTAGTCTCAACGTTGATTATTTTAGTGCTCGTATTCATCATCCAAGCTATTGGAGATGTGATCGTTAAAAAAGTAGACAAACGTTAAAACAGCTAAATGAAAAGCAAGCGATAGTCATTAGCTGATAAAAAGTACCACCGTTTAAATAGGGGATTTAAATGCAATAAAAAAACAGATTGAAAACAAGGGGGATTTAAAGATGAAAAAGAAAACTATTTTATCAGCGTTAGTAACAACGGGCGTGCTATTGACTTTAACAGCATGTGGTAGTGAAGGAAGCGATGAAGCAAGCAGTGAAACAGGCGGATCAGCAGCAGAAGAAACAACGATCAAAATTGGGGCTAGTAATGTTCCACATGCTGAGATCCTTGAATTTATTGAACCAATCCTTGAAGAGGAAGGCATAACATTAGATATCACTACTTACAATGATTATGTTATCCCAAACGTCGCATTAGATGAAGGCGAAATTGATGCTAACTATTTCCAACATGTTCCATTCTTTGAAGCGGCAGTAAAAGAAAATGGGTATGATTTCGTTAATGCTGGAAGCATTCATATCGAACCGATAGCTATTTTTTCTCAACGCTACAAAAGTTTAGATGAGGTAAAAGATGGTGCAACGGTCTTGGTCAGTAACAACCAATCAGACTGGGGACGAATTCTTGCGATTTTTCAAGAAGCCGGCTTAGTAACAGTTAAAGATGGCGTAGATCTTACAACAGCCACATTTGATGATATCGACGAAAATCCTAAGAACTTAGTCTTTGAATACGATAATGACCCAGCGTTGATGACAACATTGTACCAACAAGATGAAGCAGAATTAATTGCGATCAACTCAAACTTTGCAGTAGATCAAGATATCAGCCCAATCGACGATTCAGTTGCTCTTGAAAGCTCGTCTTCGCCATATGGTAATATTATTGCCGTTCGTTCAGAAGATGCTGAAGATCCTGCTATTTTAAAATTAGTGGAAACATTAAAGTCTGAAGAAGTACAAGAGTTTATCTTAGAAGAATGGGATGGAGCAGTTGTTCCGGTAACAGAATAATAAAAGAAAAGTAAGAAGCAAATGAATGATTTTGCTTCTTGCTTTTTTTTTGTGCTCTAAAGGTTGGTTAAGATAGTACTATTTTCAAGATAGTGCTACACTCAAAGTAAGATATTAGGTAAGGAGTGGGTGGTATGTACAAAGAATTACCAGCAAAAAAATTAAATGAAAGTGCCATTCGGTATGAACGAACAAAAGACAGCATTGGAAGTTTCTTTACGTTAGTTTTTTTTGGGGTTTTAATGTTCTTAACACTTAAATTTGATTGGCCAAAAGGCTTAATAGTTATTTGGATCATCTTGCCGATCATTGATTTTTCATTGAGTTTGTATGTCCTTCCGTACTTGAAATTAAAATCGGTGCGCTATGAAGTGCATGCGCTTCATCTAGAAATTATGACTGGCATTTTTTTTAAAAAGAGAGTGTTGATCCCAGTTGAACGCATCCAGCATGTGTCAGTAAAAGAAGGCCCGCTAACTCGGCATTATGCCATCCAGATCGTAGAAGTTTTTACAGCAGGAACAGTCCATGAGATCCCGTTGCTGATAAAAAAAGAGGCGGAAGAATTGAGGGTCCAATTATTAAAACGACTAAAGGCGGTGAAATCAGATGTATGATGAAAAAAAATTACACCCGTTAACGCTGATCACAGATGCCTACAATCGTTTGGTTTCATTTGTCATACCGATTCTTTTCTTTGCTTTTTCAAGTTCTAGATTGGAAGGCTTAGGCCTCATTTTGCCGCTGCTCTTCTTTACCATTTTTGGTTTAGTGTATCTAGTAGATGTTTTGAAATTTATACGGACATCGTACTGGATCGATAACAATCGATTTGTTGTAAAAAGCGGATTATTCATTCAAAAAGAAAAAGATGTCCAAATCAGCCGTATTCAAAGCATAGATTACAGCGAAAATTTGATTCACCGGGTCTTTAACGTGACAAAAATTGAAATCAAGACACCGGGAAAAGGGATAGCTCTAGATGCTTTGTCTAAAGAAAATGCGCTAAAGTTGGCTAACCAGCTACATTATCTAAAAGAAACACAACGTGAAGGCTTCAGCCAAAGTGCTGAAGGAATGAGCGGAAAGCAAATTGACCGGCATAAAGGATTCTCGCTGCAGGAAGAGGGAGTGACAAAAACCGTTTATGCAATGAGGTTAGTCGATATTTTAAAAATGAACCTGATGGGAGGTTCCATTCTTAAAGGACTGATTGTTTTAGTAGGAGCAGTGAATGTCTTTGAAGAATTGATTTCAGATACTTTATTTGATCAAGCGGGAACGATCGTTAGTCAAACGTCTATCTTATCACAGCTGATAATTGTTGGATTGCTGTTTATCATTGTATATGTTGTGGGTAGCGTTATTTCCGTTATCAAAAATTTTGATTATAAAGTTGAATTGACAAAAAATCATTTAACTATTGAAAAAGGGTTATTGGAAGTGAAAAGCCAAACAGTCGCTTTAGCGAATATTCAAAGTGTCTGGGAAGAACAAAATTGGCTGCAAAAATTATTGGGCTATACGACATTTTCAGTTGGGATCACAAGTGATGAAGAAGCAACTAAGAAGGATGATACAGGCGAAAATAATGAAAAAGGCAAAATTATTTTGCTGCCACTTATAAAGAAGAAGCAGCTTGCCTCGTTAAGAGCCGAAATCGTACCGCATTTCAACTTCCTGCCTACTCAACAAGTTGTTCCTATTCGCTCTTTGAGACGATTTGTTCAATGGCCGCTTTTATTCTGGATCAGTATAACACTTTTAGCTTCCTACTTTTTATGGCCATTAGCTTGGACGATCGGGGCAGCAGGCAGTCTAGTGATTCTTCTGTACGGATACCGCAGTTATAAAAAAATCGGCTACGCTCTTTCAAAAGAAGAAGTAACGTTTCAACTGCCTAAATTGATCAGTACTGAAACGATTTACTTACGTAAAGACCGGATTTTAAATCTGACGGTCAAACAAAATCCTTTTTTAAAAAGAAGCCGTTTAGGAAAAGTAGAAGTATTCAGTGCACTTGGAGATTCCGCTCAAAATAAAAAAGTGTCTTTTATTGAAGAAGCCGACTGCGAACGGTTATTTGATTGGTTTTTAGTAAATGAGAGGAGTGTAGAGCCATGGGACCAAAAAACATGATTGATCCTCAAGTGTTGAAGTTGTGGCGTATCAGAGGATGTTTCAATAGTCTTCCTCTAGTGGGTGTCGCCTTAGTATATAACTTTTTTATCCAAGTCATGCCAAATACCGGTTTACCTGATGTGGGCATTTACATCACTATTGGGCTGGCACTTATTGGCGGATATGTCTTTATCTACTTGTTGCCAACGTTAACTTATCAATCTTGGCGAGTAGATTACAATAAGGATGAAATTGATTTTATTTCAGGTATTTTAATCACAAAAAGGGTCACGATCCCGATCATCCGAGTTCAAAATGTTGAATCAAGTATTGGACCATTAGCCAAAAAAATGGGTATGATGTCTTTAACGATCTCGACAGCTGCGACAAGTCATAAGCTGCCGGAATTGCCTGAAGAAGAAGCTCTGGAAGTCCAAAAAAAGATTCGACGTTTGATTCGAAATAGTCTGTAAAAAAAAGCTGATTCTTGATCTTATCCTTAAATAGTAGTTTATCTACTATTGAGGGCAAGAAACAAAATCAGCTTTTTTTAAATCATTTTTTTTATGACTCGCTTAACAAAATCCGTAAATAAACGCTGCATCATTAAATCGTACGGGATCATCAATTCAGGATGCCATTGCACAGCCACGATACTTTGATGGGGTGATTTTGCTTCAAAGGCTTCAATCAAGCCATCTTTACTCCAAGCCACAGCTCTAAATGGCTCAGCCAATTCCTTGATTGCTTGATGATGGTACGTATTGACAACATATTGATTACCAAAAATCTTACCGATCGTACTATCAGGCTCGATATCGACCGTATGGGCGCCTGTTTCAAAATGAGTTAATTGAACATGTTGGACAGCTAAATCGGGATAGTCTGAGACATCTTGATAAAGAGTTCCGCCGTAAGCGACATTTACTAATTGCAGTCCACGACAAACCGCAAAAATCGGTTTAGCTTGATGGATCGCTTCTTTGACAAGTGCAATCTCAAAAGCATCGCGAGCTGGATTAGTGGCGCCTAGTTTCAAGCTTGGTTCTTCGCCAAACAATAATGGCGATACATCTTGTCCGCCAGCTAATAAAAGGCCATCTACTTTTGATAAGTAATCTTTGGCGTCAATCGGGTCACTGATCGGAAAAACAACTGGGATGGCGTCAGCTTGCCGAACGCCATTAACAAATCCTTGAGGTGTATACGTGATCGGCAAGCCATTTACATCGGCATTATTTAATAAGACATTGCCGGCAATTCCAATTAAAGGTTTCATAAATATCACATTCCTTTCATCAATGAAATCAGACTAAATAAAATACAGAATACTAGGTGTTGCTGATTTATTTGACGGGGTAAGATCTTTATTCTTAGTTTACCTGATTTGAGCAGAAAAGTAACCCCTGAAACAATTGGCAATAAGTTTGCGAAAGCATAAAGGTTAGTCTAAAATAAAAGGTAGCAAGACCATTAGCTCTACCAGTAGTGATTAAAAAAATTTAAAGCATAGGGGCGAAACTAAGCTATGTCCATATTAGAAGTTAAAAACTTGCATGTATCCATTGAAGACAAAGAAATTTTAAAAGGTGTCAATTTACAAATGAAAACCGATGAGATCCATGCCATCATGGGACCAAATGGAACTGGAAAGTCCACTCTTTCAGCAGCCATTATGGGGCATCCTAGCTATATCGTTACTGAAGGCGAAATTTTATTGGATGGACAAAATGTTTTAGAAATGGCCGTCGATGAACGCGCAAGAGCTGGATTATTTTTAGCTGTCCAATACCCAAGCGAAATTGCCGGCATTACAAATGCCGAATTTATGCGTGCGGCAATCAATGCTCGTCGACCAGAAGACGATAAAATACCGGTCATGAAATTCATCAAAAAATTGGATGAAAAAATGGCTGTTTTAGATATGGCAGAAGAAATGGCAGAACGCTACTTAAATGAAGGTTTTTCAGGCGGCGAGAAAAAGCGCAATGAAATCTTGCAATTGATGATGATTGAACCGACATTTGCTATTCTGGATGAAATCGATTCAGGGTTAGACATTGATGCCTTAAAAGTAGTATCAAAAGGGATCAATGCGATGCGCGGCGAAAACTTTGGCGCATTGATCATTACCCATTACCAACGTTTATTGAATTATGTGACACCAGATGTCGTGCATGTCATGATGAATGGTATCATCGTAAAAACAGGCGGAGCTGAATTAGCTAAAAGGCTTGAAGCTGAAGGCTATAAAGGCATCCGTGATGAATTAGGCTTAGATTTTGTTTTAGAAGACGATTAAGGAGGATCAAGATGAAAGAGACAAATTATTTAGGTTATCTTGACCTTGTGCAGCAATTTTCTCTGATGCATGAAGAACCATCTTGGATGACCGAATTCAGAGAAGCAGCATTGATAAAAATCAATTCTTCCGATCTACCATCTTTTGAAAGAGTTAAGTACGAGCGCTGGCCTTTGCTGCAAGTACCTGATTTTTTCAGCGATGAAGAAGGCATTTTACTAGCAGAAGATTTTTTGACCGGCGATGACGATGCTCCGCGAGTTATCCAAGTCGGCAATCAAACGGTTTTCGAACAGCTGCCGATGAAATACATTGAACAAGGCGTGATCTTTACCGATATTTTTACAGCATTGCAGGAGCATTCAACGCTGCTCAAAAAAATATATATGAAGTTGGCTGTCGAATATGATGAAGACAAATTGACGGCTTTTCATGCGGCCTTTATGAACAGCGGCTTATTTTTGTATGTGCCTAAAAACGTTATGATCGACGAACCGTTGGAAGCTCTATTCGTACAAAATAGCAATGTGAAAAATAGCTGGATCAAACATGTTTTGATTTTTGCGGACACAAACAGTGAGTTCACCTATGTCGAAAAGTATGAAACAATCGGAACTGAAGAAAATGCGGCCAATATTATTGTGGAAGTCATTGCCAATCCGGGTGCGAAAGTGAAGTTCTCAGCAGTCGATCAAATTGGTGCAACGACCACTACGTATATCAATCGTCGCGGACATACGCTAAAAGATGCAACGATCGAATGGGCGATTGGAGTCATGAATACTGGGAATGTGATCGCCGATTTTGATACCGACTTGATCGGAGAAGGCTCACACAGCGAAGTGAAAGTCGTTGCGATCAGTATGGGCAAACAAATCCAAGGGATCGATACACGCGTGACGAATTATGGCCGAAATACGATCGGCCACATTTTGCAGCATGGTGTGATCTTAGATAAAGCAACGTTGACCTTTAATGGCATCGGCCACATCATCAAAGGAGCCAAAGGGGCGGATGCCCAACAAGAAAGCCGGATCCTTATGCTGTCTGAACATGCTAGAGGAGATGCCAATCCGATTTTGTTGATCGATGAGAATGATGTGACAGCTGGACATGCAGCCAGTGTCGGCAGAGTCGATCCGGAAGAACTGTATTATTTGATGAGCCGTGGCGTCCCGAAACAAGAAGCTGAACGGTTAGTGATCCGTGGATTCTTGGGTTCGGTTATTGCAGCGATTCCATTAAAAGTCGTCCGTGAAGGATTAGTAGATACGATCGAAAGGAAGTTGGATAAATGAGCTTTCCGGCTGATAAATGGAAAAAAGACTTTCCTATCTTAGCGCAAATAGTCAATGACGAACCGTTAGTGTATTTAGATAATGCTGCGACGACTCAAAAGCCAACAGTTGTGTTAAAAGCCATTGAAACCTATTACCGTGAATCAAATGCTAACGTACACCGCGGTGTCCACACTTTAGCTGAACGAGCAACAACGCAATATGAAGCGGCCCGCGAAAAAGTGCAACACTTTATCCATGCTGCTGAACCAGCCGAGGTTTTATTTACCCGCGGTACGACGACCAGTTTGAACTGGGTAGCCAAAAGCTACGGAGAAGCCAACTTGCAGCCGGGAGACGAAATCTTGGTTTCTGTAATGGAACACCACTCTAACTTGATCCCTTGGCAGCAGTTAGCCAAAAAAAGACAAGCCGTATTAAACTATGTTGAGTTGACCGAAGAAGGCCTGTTGGATCTAGACAGCCTGCGTGATCAGCTAAGCGAGAGGACCAAAATCGTGGCCTTAGCGCATGTTTCCAATGTGCTTGGGGTTGTTAACCCAATCCAAGAAATTGCACGACTGGTCCATGCAACAGAAGCCGTACTCGTCGTCGATGGAGCGCAAGCTGTTCCACATATGCCAGTCGATGTCCAAGAACTAGAAGTTGATTTTTATGCTTTTAGCGGTCACAAAATGGTGGGGCCTACCGGTATCGGGGTATTATATGGCAAACGCCATTTACTAGAACAAATGGAACCCGTTGAATTCGGCGGGGAAATGATTGAATTTGTCTATGAACAAGAAAGCACGTGGAAAGAATTGCCGTGGAAGTTTGAAGCCGGGACACCCAATATTGCCGGAGCAATCGGGCTGGGGGCGGCGGTTGATTATTTAGCAACCGTTGGACTTGCTGCGATCCAAGAATATGAACACGAATTGATGGCTTACTTATGGCCGAAATTGATGACGATACCAGGACTAACGATTTATGGCCCCTTGGATACTGCGAAACGATCCGGCATAGTGACTTTTAATCTGGATGGCATTCACCCGCATGACGTTGCGACTGCAATGGATATGCAGGGAGTAGCGATTCGAGCCGGCAATCATTGTGCTCAGCCGCTGATGCGAAAATTAGCAGCTGATTCAACAGCTCGTGCCAGTTTTTATTTTTATAACACAACCGCAGATGCAGATCAATTTGTTGAAGCATTGCTGGCGACAAAGGAGTTTTTTACTCATGGCTTTAACTAAACTGAACCAATTGTACCGTCAAGTGATTTTAGACCACTCCAGCCACCCGCATCACCATGGGGGTCTGGAGCATGCAACAGATCGCAGTGACTTGACCAATCCGACTTGTGGCGATGTGCTGCAGCTTCAACTGGTAATAGAAGATCAGATCATTAAGGATATTCGATTTGATGGAAGCGGTTGTACGATCAGTCAAGCCAGTGCTAGTATGATGACTGATGTTGTGATCGGAAAAACAGTCGCTGAATCCTTACTGTTGGCAGATCAATTTTCGCTGCTCGTGCAAGGCAAAGAAGTCACCAAACTAGAAGAACTAGGAGATGCGGCACTTTTAAGTGGGGTTGCGCAATTCCCAGCCCGTATCAAATGTGCTACGTTGTCTTGGAAAGCACTAGAAAAAGCCTTAGTAAAATAGACCGTTTAAACGAGGAAAAGCAAGGAGTGAAGAATTATGGGAGAATTACCAGAACGCGAGAATTATCAATTCGGCTTTCATGATGAAGTGGAATCAGTCTTTACGACTGGAAAAGGGGTTTCTGAAGCAACTGTCAGAGAGATTTCTAACCGCAAACAAGAACCCGACTGGATGCTGGATTACCGTTTAAGAGCCTACGATCACTTTACCAAACGGCCGATGCCGGAATGGGGAGCAGATCTGTCGGAAATCGATTTTGATGACATTACCTACTATAAAACTGTCAGCAATCAGCCCGAACGCAGCTGGGAAGATGTACCAGATAAAATCAAAGAGACCTTTGAACGCATTGGGATCCCGGAAGCCGAGCGCAAATACCTAGCCGGAGCCGGAGCGCAATACGAATCCGAAGTGGTTTACCATAACATGAAAGAAGAGTTTGAAAAGCTGGGTATCGTGTTCACCGATACCGATTCAGCCTTAAAAGAATACCCTGAGATTTTCAAAGAATATTTTGGAAGCATCGTGCCTGCAACAGATAACAAGTTAGCAGCTCTAAATTCAGCGGTCTGGTCTGGCGGAACCTTTATTTATGTTCCAAAAGGCGTACGCTGCGATGTGCCGCTGCAAATGTACTTCCGAATCAACGATGAAGCCATGGGCCAATTCGAACGTACCTTGATCATTGTCGATGAAGGCGCCAGTGTACATTACGTCGAAGGTTGTACGGCACCAACCTTTTCATCCAGTAGCTTGCACGCTGCTATTGTTGAAATCGTCGTCAAAAAAGACGCGTACTGCCGCTATACGACGATCCAAAACTGGTCCAACAATGTCTACAACTTGGTCACCAAACGGGCTGTAGCCGAAGAAGGAGCCACAATGGAGTGGATCGACGGCAACCTTGGAGCGAAAACCACGATGAAATACCCAAGCATCCTATTGAATGGTCGCGGAGCTAGAGGAACCATGCTGTCGATCGCAATGGCTGGAGCCGGACAAAACCAAGATACGGGAGCCAAAATGATCCATAATGCACCAAACACTTCCAGTTCGATCGTCTCAAAATCGATCGCCAAAGACGGCGGCGAAGTCAATTACCGCGGACAAGTCACATTTGGCAAAAACTCCGGCGGATCGATCTCGCATATCGAATGCGACACGATCATCATGGATGATTTATCCAAGTCAGATACTATCCCGTTCAATGAGATCCATAACGGCAACGTCTCACTAGAACACGAAGCCAAAGTCTCTAAAATTTCAGAAGAACAGCTCTATTACCTGATGAGCCGAGGCTTGACCGAACAACAAGCCACTGAAATGATCGTCATGGGCTTTGTCGAACCCTTCTCAAAAGAACTCCCAATGGAATACGCAGTGGAATTGAACAGATTGATCGCCTATGAGATGGAAGGGTCCGTTGGTTAATAACAAAAGAGAAGCTAGGAATGCTGTGTATAAGTATTTTTAGCTCTTTTTGATGTTTGAAAATAAAAATAGAACCAATACTAGCACCAATGGACTTTTTAGAACAAAGACTTTTATTTTGAAGAATTATTGAATTACTACTTTCTGTTCAATATGAAGTAAAATGATGATATTAAAATTATCTAATGAGGAGAGGATATTATGAATAAAAGATTGTTTATTATAGGTAATGGGTTTGATTTAGCTCATAAGTTGCCGACTAGTTTTAATCCAAACTTTAAAGAAATTGCTGAAAAGAATGAACAATTTCCTTATTTTTGGGAAATCTATCAATCACAAGAAATAGATATTTGGTCTGATTTTGAGAATCTATTAGCAAAGCCCGATTTTAATGAGCTGGAACAAATATTTGAAGGATATAAATCTGATTATTTATCTGATCGTGAAAGTGACAGGGATGCAATTATTACACAAGTAGATCTTAATGGTAACTTGATTCCATCTCTATATGAATTTGCTAACCAAGCTGAGGAGAAACTAATTAAGAAAGTTGCAATTTCATCAAATATTAAGTTATTTAAGCCTGAAGATTTATTTGTGAATTTTAACTATACACATACATTAGAAAAGGTATATGGTGTACAAGCAAGCAGAGTTTTGCATGTACATGGTGAAGTTGGTCAAGACAATTTAGTATTAGGCTATCCTGAAGGTGATTTTTCTCCAGAAAAATATCAATATGATGTGAGGCAAAAAGGAAGGGGCCCCTATCGAGAGAGTGACATTCGAGATCATATTGAGGATATGATGAAAAGCGATATGATGGATTACTATACCTACACAGCATTTGAAGGCTTAATCATTAAGGTAGAATCGTTCAATAAGGCGCCACAGGTCAAATTGTTAGAAGAATTTCTAGTCAGAAATGAAATAAAAGAAATTATAGTAAACGGCCATTCTTGCGCGATTGATTTTCCGTACTTCGAATATTTAAGTAGGAACTTCAGAAAAGCTGAATGGGTATTTTATGCTTTTGATAACAAAACAAAAAATAATATTGAAAAATTGATAAAAAAATTCAGCATCGAGGACTATAAAATACTAGCCTTCGAAAATTGAAAAATATAGTATTATAAAGGTAATCTGATAGGAAATAATAAAGAGAAGCTAGGAACATTGCTATATAAGTATTCCTAGATTTTTTGATGTTTGAAAATAAAAGCAGTAGCAATGGGTATTTTTTCAGAATATTTTTTTTGTTTCGGTGAATTGTGCAATTTATTTTCTCAGTGAGAAAGAAATAGGGTATGTGTAAAATAGTTCTCGAGATGATTTTATTTTTTACTAGCAAAAAGAAAGAAGGCGTTCTATCATAAATGTATGCTGAGCGGCAAATACATAGATGAAAGAGGCCTTCTTATGGATAGAATTATAACAAAATTATATGAAATAATAAAGGAATCGAGCGATTTAATAGATACAAAGAA
>NZ_JAGGRF010000055.1:0-6983 GCF_018612935.1 Carnobacterium sp. ISL-102
GTCTTCCTTTTTTAGAACCTCGATTTGGCAGCGTTCGGCATAAGAAAGGTGTTTTCCCTTACGTGAATCTATGTTATTCTTAGTTTGCGTCATGTGAATTCATCCTTGTCTATTGAGAGTTAGTGGTAACTTCAATATAACATGAAATTCACGTGGCGTTTTTTTTAGTTAGCGGTGGCTAACTTCATTATAAAATCCGCCTAAAAATTTTAATTATGAAATATCTATCTATAAAATAAGAATCCCTACAAGATCAAACATCTTGTAGGGATCTCATCATTTTTCGATTAGACTTACTCCATTCGTTTCAATGATTTTTTTATACCATGTGAAACTTTTCTTTTTATAACGTTTTAATGTTCCTGAACCATCATCATGACGATCAACATAAATGAATCCATAACGTTTCTTTAACTCAGCTGTTGAAGCACTGACCAAATCGATACATCCCCACGTTGTGTAACCCATAACTTCGACCCCATCTTTAAGCGCTTCTCCAACTTGTACCAAATGATCATTTAAGTAATCAATGCGATAATCATCATAAACTGTTTTATTTCCATTTTCATCTGTAATCAGTTCATCGTTAGCTCCCAATCCATTCTCAACAATAAACAAAGGTTTTTGGTAACGATCCCAGAAATCATTCAATACAATTCGCAAACCTTTAGGATCAATTTGCCAACCCCACTCAGATGCTTCTAAGTATGGATTAGGTATACCACCTAAAATATTGCCTTCACCAGCTACTCGTTTGCTTTCATCCGCTGTTTCAGTAGAACTCATGTAGTAACTGAACGAGATAAAATCAACCGTATTTTTCAATAGTTCTTCATCTTCTGGACCAAAATCTAATTCAATAGCATTTTCGCGGAAGAATCGTTTCATATACCCTGGATAAACTCCTCGAACGTGTACATCAGAGAAGAAATAGTTTTTGCGTTCTGCTTCCATAGCAGCAATAACATCATCTGGATTTGGAGTTAATGGGTATGTCGGCATAGCTAAAACCATACATCCGATTTGTGCTTCCGGCATTAATTCATGTCCAATTTTAGTAGCCAACGCACTCGCTACTAATTCATGGTGGATTGCTTGATACAAATCTTTTTGTGTCAGTTTTTCTGGTGCAGTAGCAATCCCACCGCTCATAAACGGTGCATGTATGATTGAATTGATTTCATTAAAGGTCAACCAGTATTTCACTTTTCCTTTGTAACGTGTAAAGACAGTGCGTACATAATTTTCATAAAAACCAATCATCTTACGATTGACCCAGCCATCATACTCTTTTGCTAAGTGTAACGGTGTTTCATAGTGAGATAGTGTTACTAATGGTTCGATATTGTATTTAAGAAGTTCATCAAATAAATCATCATAAAATTTTAACCCAGCTTCATTTGGTTCAGTTTCATCTCCATTAGGAAAGATGCGCGACCAAGCAATTGACGTACGGAAAGTTTTAAATCCCATTTCTGCAAATAATTTGATGTCATCTTTGTAGCGATGGTAAAAATCAATACCTACAAGTTTCATATTATCTTCCGTAGGTCCTTCAGTTATCGGACCAAATCCGCCATGTGGCGTTACATCTTGTACAGTTAATCCTTTTCCATCCTCGTTATAAGCGCCTTCTAATTGGTTAGCAGCTACTGCTCCACCCCACAAAAAGTCTTTCGGAAATTGTTCTACTACCAAAATTATCTTCTCCTTTTTTATCGATCAATTATTTTTTTGCACATTGCTCATTTCCCGTTACTAAAAGTATACTATAGGCCATTGACTAACAGAAGATATCCTATATAGAATAGCCATAGTTGAAAATTCCCAGTTCGGCTAATTGCCTTATTTACTTAAATCAGTCCCATTAGTGTTGATAACTTTTTGGTACCAATAAAAGGAATCTTTTTTAGACCGTTTTAGAGTTCCGTTTCCTTCATCATCTTGATCAACGTAGACATATCCATAGCGTTTAGACATTTCTGAAGTAGATGCACTAACTAAATCAATCGCTCCCCAGCTTGTGTAACCTATCAGATCCACTCCATCTTTTACTGCTTCTCTCATTTGTTCAATGTGTTTCTGCAGATAATCGATTCGATAATCATCATGAATACTTCCATCTTCTTCTACTTTATCATATGCTCCTAGCCCATTTTCAACAATGAACAATGGCCGTTGGTATCGATCGTAAAAATCATTCAATGTCCATCTTAATCCGATGGGATCAATTTGCCAGCCCCAATCGGAGGTTTCTAAATAAGTATTCTTTATTCCTCCCATAAAGTTGCCACTAACCTGATTTTCTAACGGTTTTGAGCTAGTTGTACTAGACATGTAATAACTGAAAGAAATAAAATCAACGGGGTAAGCTTTCAAAATCTCATCATCTCCGCGTTCTTTATAAATATTAATGTTTTTTTCATGGAAGTAGCGACCCATATAAGCAGGATACTCACCACGGGCTTGAACGTCTGTGAAGAACAAATTCAATTGGTTTTCCTCTTGAGCTTTTAAGACATCTTTCGGATTGTTGGTTTCAGGATAAGTTGTCATACGTGCTAACATACACCCTATTTTAAACTCCGGATTAATTTCATGTCCAATTTTTGTAACCAATGCGCTAGCTACAAATTGATGATGTCCTGCTTGATAAGACAGTTCCAACGGATTTTCTACATTCTCTACTAGCACTCCGCCTCCTGTATAAGGGCTGAGTGTAATAATGTTGATTTCGTTAAATGTAAGCCAGTATTTGACTTTATTTTGATAACGAGTGAAGACCGTTTCAGCGTACTGAACAAAGAAGTCAATAACTTCACGATCAGCCCACCCATTATACTTCAAGGTCAAGTTCAGTGGTGTTTCGTAATGAGATAATGTTACTAGTGGCTCTATGCCGTATTTCAAACATTCATCAAATACATCATCATAGAAAGCTAATCCTGCTTCATTCGGTGCAGCATCATCTCCATTAGGGAAAATACGTGCCCAATTAAGAGATAGTCTAAACACTTTAAATCCCATTTCAGCCAGTAAAGCTATGTCTTCTTTATAATGATGGTAGAAATCAACCCCAAAACGTTTTGGGAAAACAGCATCCACGTTTCCTGCTAAAATTGCTTCAATTTCTTTGCGCGAAACATCTAATGAAAATCCTCCTGTCCGTTCTTCTTTAGGAATGAATTTGACCATGTCCGCAGTTGAAAGACCTTTCCCTCCCTCGTTATATGCTCCTTCAAATTGGTTAGCTGCAGTAGCACCGCCCCATAAAAATCCTTTTGGAAAACCTTCAATTTTTTTCATCTCATTACCTCATTTTCTAATTTTTATATCACTATAGTCATCAATTGCTCTTTTGAAGCAATTGATGTTTTTTCTGTTGTAATGACATCTAGATAATTTTGTGAATTTGTAATAACAATTGGTGTAATGACGCTGTAACCTGCATCTCTAATTTTTTCAATATCAAATTCGATCAGCAGTTGACCTTTTGCTACTTGATCTCCTTGTTTAACATGCGGAACAAAACCTTCTCCATCCAACTGAACAGTATCCATACCGATGTGGATCAAAATTTCGGTACCCTCTTCCGAAGTTATCCCAATTGCATGCGAAGTAGGGAATAACATTGTAATAACTCCATTGACCGGTGAAACTAGTTTCCCATCAGTCGGTTCAATAGCAAGACCTTTTCCCATTGCTCCAGAAGAAAAAGCTTCATCTCGTACATCAGAAAGAGGTACAATAGATCCTTTTAAAGGGCTTTCGATAACATCTTTTCCAATATAAACTTCATTACCTGATTCGATTACGCCATCAGTAGTCGTTTCGGCTACAATTGCATCATCTTCATATAACTTACCAAAACCTACAAGATACGTTAATACAAAACTAAGAATAGTTGAAGCGATAATGATGGCGATAACTCCTAATACTGTACCATTGTTCCCACCAGCCGGATTTAAAAAGTTGGTGATCCCAAAAACGCCTAACCCACCAATAATGTACCCGTTAGCTCCAATCATACCTATGGCTGCTCCACCGAAACCACCAGCAATACAGCTCATAATGAATGGTTTTTTAAGTGGTAACGTAATTCCATAAATCGCTGGTTCGGTTACACCAAATAATCCAGATATAATAGCTGGGATACTCAATGATCGAACTTTTTTCTCTTTCGTTTTCATCATAACAGCGATAATCGCACCCGTTTGTGCAAATGAAGCTGCAAAAGACATCGCTAATATTGGATCATACCCATACACGGACATATTATTAAGCGCCACTGGTACAAGACCCCAATGCAATCCGAATATAACAAATATTTGCCAAAATCCACCAACAATAAGACCCGCAATAATTGGACTAAGATTATAAACTGCTAATGTACCTGCACCTAGTAAACTTCCTGCCCAAGTTGCAATTGGACCAATAACGATAAAAGTTAGTGGAATTACTACTAAAAGTGTAAAGAATGGTGTTAAAAAAGTTTTTACTACATCTGGAATAACTTTTTTTAGTCCTTTTTCTACTTTTGAAGCTAACATAATAGATAAAATAATTGGAATAACTGAAGAAGAATAAGTCATCAGAATAACTGGTATTCCTAAAAATTCAATAAAAACTCGTGACTCAATCAGTGTTCCCGCAAATAATGTATACAGCGGTTCGCCTGCTGTTAAGCCTGTTAAGGTTGGATAAACTAACGAAGCTCCGATCGCCATTGCCGTAAATTGATTCACATTCAATTTTTTACTGGCTGTAAGGGCTAAGAAAATTGGGAAGAAATAAAATAGTGAATCTCCGATGGCATTTAATATTTGATACGTACCCGATTCAACTGTTAACCATCCTAAAGCTACAAATAGGGCATTGAAACCTTTGATCATACCAGTAGCGGCTAAAGTACCTAGAGTTGGTGCGAAAATACCGGAAATCAAATCAACAAATTTATTGAAAATACTTGTCTTTTCTGGATCTTGTGAATCAGATTCGTCTAAAGTATTTAAATTTCCTACTGCCATAACTTCTTGATAAACATCCGGAACGTGGTTTCCAATAACAACTTGATACTGTCCTCCACTTTTGATAACGGTTACAATTCCATCCATTTTCTTCAACACATCTGTATTTGCTTTACTTTCATCTTTTAACTTGAAACGTAAACGAGTAACACAATGCGTTAAGTTGTTAATATTTTCAGTACCACCAACATTTTCTATAATTGATTTTGCTAATGCTTCATACTTCATGATAAGTCCTTCTCTCTTTTATTTTTTAAAAAGAAAAACCTAAATCGATAGCATGATGCATCATTATTAGATACATACTAGCTATCAATCTAGGTTTTGCCCGTTTACACAGTAACAATCCATTATTGATGCGTTGTTATTTAATTTTTTCACTCGTTACTCGTTGGATATGGATCGCTAAGTAAACTTGTTCATCTTTCGATAATAACGTATGATGTTTATTTTCAAGATAGTTATTGATTTTGTTGCTACATTCAAAAGCCTTTGGGTATTTTATTTTTACCTGTTCGAACAAAAAGTCATCATTCGAGCTTTTGTCATCATGTTCGAGCATTCTACGAGCGAAGTATTGCAAATGAGTTACAAAACGAGAGTAGTTAAAGGATTCTTCGTTAAAAACAATCCCAAATTGCAATCTTACAATTGTTAAAATATCTTGTACCACTTCCGTCATTTTAACTGTGATCCCAATTTCTTGCCCATCTTGTTTAGCATTCACAATATGTAAAGCCACAGACGCTGCTTCATCTTCACTCATTAGTACACCGAGTTTAGTTTTAATACTTTCTATTGTTTTTAATCCTATATCGTATTCGATTTTATAAAATTTTTTTATTTCCCAAGTTAAAGGGTTTTTTATTTCGATTCCTTCACTTGTTCGTTTGATTGCATAATTCAAATGGTCGGTTAATGTTAAATAAATATTATCGCTTAGTTTAGTTTTTAAAATAGTTTGGGCATGGTTGATTGCATCTGATGCTATTTCTATAATTTCAGGTTTGATTTCTCTAAATAAAGTAGAATAATTTTCGATAGCCTCATTACCTTCTGGCACAAAAGTTTTTTCTATTTTGTCGATCACAATCATATCGCCAACTTTACGTTGAAAAGCAATCCCTCTCCCCATTACGACCATTTCTTCCTTAGTATCAGTCAAAGTAATTACAACATTATTATTCAATACTTTTTCTATTCTCATTTTATCGCTTTATTCACCAACTTTCGCTTATAGAAAATAAAAAACCTAAACTCATTCCAAATGTTCTACCACTAATGGAATAGAACCATTTCGAATCAATTTAGGTTTTGCCTGCCGAAACAGTAACAATCCTTCGTTAAAAATAATATAGCATGATAAGATTTATAATGCAAGCGTTTTATTAGTTCTGCAATTTTTAGTTTTGATAGATTTAATTCAACTAATTACTCAAAATTTATGGATAACTAGGGTTGTTTGTAGACTAAAATGAAGCACTATGGGCATAACGCCCAAGTGTATCATGTTTGTAAGCTGCTAAAGCAGCATCAACCATAACAACTTTTCTTTTAGGCTTCAGGAGGTACCAAGGCTCCGCAAGCAGACCTGTCCATTCCAAAGAAAATTTCATTTTGAAGTATCGACACCATTTGACGTAGAACCGTTTTATCAATAAGAGTATCTATCTTTTTACCTTTTTAAACTAATTCCCTTAAAAAACTGTCAAAAAAAAGACACCATCCGAAGATGATGTCTTTTTGGTTGCGTGGCAACGTCCTACTCTCACAAAGGGAAACCCTTCACTACCATCGGCGCTAAGAAGCTTAACTTCTGTGTTCGGCATGGGAACAGGTGTGACCTTCTTGCCATCATCACCACACAATTTCAATCAAGAGAACATTATTCTCTCAAAACTGGATAAGTTAAAAATCGTTTTCGTTCATTGACCGTCTATCACCGTTTAAATCTTT
>NZ_JAGGRF010000056.1:0-2851 GCF_018612935.1 Carnobacterium sp. ISL-102
TTTTTTAGTAGTTAAAATTTCTTCCTAAATAGACGTGTTTGCTGGTAGAAAGCTATGGGACAAAACCTAGGGTAGTGACCCCCAAGAGTTAGATGTCACTCTAACTTTTGGGGGTTGAATATTGCGAAAGATTAGAGCCACTTGTGCGGACTTTAGAGCCAGTGATTGCGTTGGATAGATCCGTTCAGTGCGAGAGAGAAAGCCAGTGATGTGAAAATCACTGGCTTTCTCTCATTTTATTTTTAACCATATTCTGTTATATAGAAGTTAGTTACCTATTTTTTAAGCCATGTCGTTCTCGCATTGAGATTTCACCATCAATTAAAATATTATAAGAATCATGCACGATACGATCGAGAATAGCGTCTGCTATGAGTGCCTCTCCAAGTTTTTCATACCATCCTTCAGGAGCTGTTTGTGAACAAAAGATAGTTGAAGATGTCTTTAAACGAGATTCAATTATTTCAAACAATGTTAAGGTGTGTTCTTCAGGTAATGCTGACAATAACCACTCGTCGATTATGAGTAAATCAACTTTTTTATACTTCTTAATCAATCGACGAAAGCTTCCGTCTGCCTGATTTCTAGCTGAAATAAACTCATCTAGTAGTTCTGGTAGGCGAACATATTTCACTTTATATTGCTGACGACAAGCTTGAATGCCGAAGGCATTTGATAACCATGTTTTTCCGTTACCCGAAGCCCCCATTAGTATAATATTTAAATGTTTTTCTATATAGTTTCCTGCAGCTAGTTCAAGAATAAGGTGTTTATCCAGATGACGGTCAGGGTGATATTCAATATCTTCGATAGCTGCGGAAGGTTCATTAAATTGGGCTTGACTAATCAATCGCTGTAGCTTGTTTGACTGACGACGCGAATACTCATAATCTACTAGTAAATTGAATCGCTCTTCAAACGTCATATCCTTATAATCATGGTTGTTCATTTGCACTTTATAAGAATCAGCCATTGCACTCATATTCATTTCTACTAATTTACGTAAGGTTTCTTCATTTGTCATTTGCGGTTCCCTCCAAAGTAGTTTGCTCCACGCACAAACTCATAGTTTCCACTTGTTTTAATGTCCGTCAGTGATCCATCGTCCTTTGCTTTATCACGTTTTTTATTTCTTGCAAGAATTGTTTTAAATACACTAACTGTAGGGTTAGTGGAGGCAAGCAGTAAGTTTTGAGCAGCGAGATTTAGATCTTCTTTTAAGTGTCTTTTTTCTAGACTACGTAAACTCATTAATTGATTTAACGCTCTTTTTTCAGATCCATTCTGCAATAAAATCTCCACAAACTTTTCCATATTTGATCCGATAGTTTGTGCCCATTCTCGACTGTTATCAGGCGTATGTTCCAAATAAAGACGATGATTATCTGGCATATGATCTGAAAGGGTTGAGAACTGCCCTATTTCTCCAAATAATCGTTTGTGGGATGTAATCCGGACTTCTTTGAAGTATACTTCAAGTAAATCTTTTGAGAGGCGAATATCAACGTCGCTTTGGATATACTCGTATGGGATGGAGTAATACATGCGTTCAATTTGAATGTGGTAGTTTGATTGAACTTTGGCAATTCTCCATTCTGACAACTTAAATCGCGTTTGACGTAAGGGGTTAAGGTAGGCTTTTTCCTCTTCGTCAAATGCTTTTTTTCTTGAACCGGGACGTTTCTGGAACGATTCTTGATTGATTTCATTGAGTTTGTTCAAGATTTGATTATTTAAGTCCCCGATATCAAAACATTGATAATGACGTAAAGCAGCTATAATTTGTCGAGAAATAAACCCAACGGTTCCTTCAACACTAGATTTGTCCTTCGGACTCCGAACCCTGCCGGGAACGATAACCGTTTGATAGTAATCAGCTAATTCACGGTAAGCTTCATTAAGAATAGGTTCTCCTCGAATAGCTTTTATAACCCCAGTTTTTAAATTATCAGGAACCAGTGATTCTGGTACACCGTCGAAATATTCAAATGCATGGATATGTCCTGTTAACCAATTGGCAGACTTCATATCTAGAAAGCCTTCTACATAACTGTATTGACTGTAAGGGAACGTTGCTACGAAAACATATACGGTCAATTTACCTCCGGTTTGACGGTCATTAATAGACAAAGTTGATCCAGCCCAGTCAATCTCTAATACTTCACCCGGTTTTCTTATAATAGGCATGGTTGCCTTATATTTTTTTGCATACTTTCCATATTTTTCTGCAAATGTACGATAAGCATAAGGGACTTTTCCACCATTACGTGCGTATTGCGCATACTCAATGTGGAGTAACTTTAATGTCACGTTTTTTTTCTGTAATTCTTTATGAATCTTTTCCCAATCCGGTGGAAAGTATCCTTTCTCAATCGCTTGTTTCTCTGGAAAGAGAAATTCTTCAAGCTGATGATTGTTCATAGTGTCAATCAAACTTTCTAATCCGAGCTTTTCAGCACGTTTGATGACTTCTGAAACTGTGTTTCTCGAACTTCCAACGCTAGTGCTAATAGTTCGTTGGGAAACCTTTTTGAAATGTAATTCCAGAATCTTACGGTATTGAATCATTAAAAAACCTCCTATATACAGTGTCGTACCTGAGGGTACGCAACTTCAGTATACAGAAGGTTACTTTTATTTAGCTATCTAATTTTGTGTGGCACACTAACACGCAATCACTGGCTCTAAATTCCGCATTCACTGGCTCACTTTTCCGCACAAGTGGCTCAAATGGTCCGCAATACTCAGGGGTCGCTACCCTTTCAAAATTATCTTGCTTCTTGCTGTTTTGTTCGTTTTTTATTTCTAGTTTTTTTTAATATTTTTTTTTTATTTTTTTTTTTTTTTTTTT
>NZ_JAGGRF010000008.1:0-1308 GCF_018612935.1 Carnobacterium sp. ISL-102
TTATTATTTACTAAACCAAGTAGTCATTTAATTTTGATTTAATATACTCAATATGAGATGATTCATTTTTAACGTCATTATGTTCTAATGCGTAACTTGTCAACGTTTCCAAATCTGCTTTCCCAGAAATAATATCTGAACCAATACCTGTTTCATAACTTGCATAACGTTTTTCTTTTAGTTCATCTAAGAAGCGCGTTTCTTTTATTTTGGCAGCTGCTTTTAATCCTCTAGCATAAGTATCCATTCCTGCGATATGTGCTAAAAATAAATCTTGCATTTCGAAAGACGTACGACGTACTTTTGCGTCAAAGTTGATTCCACCAGGTTCGATTCCGCCATTTTCTAAAAATTCAACCATAGCTAATGTTACTGAATAGACATCTGTTGGGAATTCATCTGTATCCCATCCTAAAAGCATATCTCCTTGGTTCGCATCAAGTGATCCTAAAGCGTTGTAGTTACGTGCTACATTCATTTCGTGTTCAAATGAATGTCCAGCCAAGGTTGCATGGTTTGCTTCTAAATTCAATTTAAAGCGATCGGTTAAATCATATTTTTGTAAGAATGACATACTTGTAGCTGCATCAAAATCATATTGGTGTTTCATCGGTTCTTTTGGTTTAGGTTCTAGTAAGAACACCAACTCTTCGTGACCGATTTTATTTGAATAATCAATCGCCATATGGTAAAGTCGAGCAATGTTTTCTTCTTCTAATTTCATATTCGTATTGATTAGATTTTCGTACCCTTCACGTCCACCCCAGAATACGAAGTTTTTACCGCCTAGTTTTTTACTAATATCGATCCCTTTTTTTACTTGTGCAGCTGATACAGCATAAACATCTGCATTAGAACTTGAAGCAGCACCATGAACATAGATTGGGTTTGAATGTCTGTCAGCTGTATTCCAAAGTAATTTGATTCCTGTTTGATCCATTTTTTCTTGAATAAGATCTGTGATCATATCTAAATTTGCGAAAAATTCTTCTAATGATTCTCCGTAAGGAGCCACATCCATATCATGGAAACAGAAATACTCAACGCCTAATTTTTCGAAAAATTCAAATGATGCTTCTACTCTGTTTTTTGCCATTTCCATTGGGTCATCCGTTAACCAATCTCTTTGATTGACGCCTTTACCAAATGGATCTGACCCATCATTTGTAAATGTATGCCAATAAGCCACTGAGAAACGCAACTGTTCTTTCATGGTTTTTCCTAGTACTACTTCTTCCGGATTGTAATAACGGAATGCGAAAGGATTTGTTGATTCGGCACCTTCATATTTAATCTTCTCAATAGGTG